>CAYRCN010000064.1:0-9017 GCA_964422805.1 uncultured bacterium
CGACCCTTCTTTCGTCCAACCTGGCTAATTTTTCCATATCTATAAGATTATACAATCCTGCGTAACCATTTGGAATAATGTAGGCCGAAACACCGTTTGCCATAGCCATAAAAGCGGCACCCCGAACAACGGCATTCAAACCGCCACAGTCTCCGCCGCTGGTTATAATACCAATATTTTCTATCTTAGACATTTATTTTCTCCTCTCTTGTTCTTTTTAACATAATGAATGGTGTTTATATACATTAGAAGTTTCGCGTTCAAGCCTAAAGCGCAGGTGGCTTGACGCAAAGCGCATCATTTAAGGCAATCACAGCTTTATTATAATCCTTTCTATTTATTACAAACTGCATATTAACCTGCTGTAAAGACTGCGAAACACACTCAACATTAACCTTATTATCCGCTAATAATTTCGTAGTCCTCTCAAGAATCCCCGGACTGGCGATATTGGTACCAACCACACACAAAACAGCCACTTTCTTAACGGTAATTCTATAGTACTTTTCTTTCAACTCTCTTACCAACTCATCGCTTAAATCTTTCTCCCATATCACCATCGATATGCTGTTTGCGTCCGTTGCCTTCAAAATATAACTAACCTTATATTTTTTAAATACTTTCATTATCTCAAGGTCGGCTCCGACCTCACCCACCATAAGAGGATCGTGGACTTCCACAACAACCACTTCATCGCTGCCGGATATTACTTCCACTCTTGACTTCTCACCCACGTAATTTTTTGAAATAAGGGTACCTTCATGCTCGGGCTCAAAAGTGCTTTTTATCCTGATGTTTATACCTGCCATTTCTATTGGTTTAGAAGCCTTTGGATGAATCGCTTCCATACCTATATCTGCAAGCTGATCCGCCACGTTAAAATTCGTAAAGCCAACAGGAACTGCCTTATCTTCGCCCACGACTTTAGGATCGGCAGAAGAAAGATGAAACTCCTTATGAATCACCGCTTCCTTAGCACCCACCTCGACTGCGACCTTGCTGAAAGTAACCTCGGAATACCCTCTATCGAATTCCCTCATAATTCCTTCCGTTCCTTTAGTGTATCCGGTAACAACAGCGAGGGTCTTAGAAAAATCAATTCCTTTTAATTTTCTATGTATTCTTTCATCAATACTCAATAATTCCGAATCTTCAAAACCGCATAAATCAATGAAAGTAGAATGAATACTGTTATTCTCAAGGATATTTACCGAGTTAAAAGCCGAATGAGCTTCTCCTATAGAAGCCAAGACTTCACGCGCTGCGAGCAAAATACTATCCCTATCAAGATAACCCGAAGCCAAGACATTAGCCATATTATGCAAATAATTTCTGGCTTCCTGAATGCGATTTTTTATAAAATTGTCGGCAATTTCAAGATCCAATCCAATATCGATAAAATCCCTGTTTGTTTTCAGTAATCTGTCCAGAACTTCCTCCAGAGCTTTATCATAATTTTCCTGTCTCACGAATTTCGCATAAACGCCGGGCTCGCCGGTCTTCTTATGCTCCAGAAGCCAATTAGTTACATTTGCGTAAGCTGAGACAACAAAAATCCTGTTGTAGTAATCTCCTTCCTTACGATTACCTATAATTATATTTTTTAGTATGTCCTGGAATTTCGACATCGAAACTCCGCCAATTTTTTCAACAGTTAACATCAATCCTCCGTTTGAAATTAGGATACACAAAATAACATTGTTGTCAAGAGCCACATTGCCACCCTATCCCCATTTTTAAAACAACCCCCTAAGCTATTGGCTATTAGCCTTTCGCCATTGGCTTTTTAGAAGACAAACTAACACAATTTTCTAACATTAAGGGCACACAGATAGCATAACTTTTGCTAACAGCCAAAGGCCAAGAGCAAAAAGCTAAGTCTAAAACAAATTACTCACACAGAGACACAAAGAACACAGAGGATTTATTGTTTTAATTCAAAATTAATAATTAAAAATTCTCAATTCTTGACACACGACTCACGACTTACGACTCAAAACTTGAAAGGAGAAAGCCTTTCAGTTCTTCACAATCTCCCATACTCTCGAAGTCCTGTTTCCCTGTTTATCACTCAGGGTAAGTTTTAATTCGTGTTTTCCTATTGAAATCTCCTCCGGATGCTCGAAAATCAATCTATTTTCCTGCGGATCGTATCTGAAAACGGTTTGTTTTTCATCAATAAAAGTTTTTATAGAGTAAAAATCGACTCCCGATAGAGAATCCAAAACGTTAATCCGAAGAGGTATCTTAAAGGAAAAATATTTACTACTTAAAGAAACTTCCGGAGCAACCGAATCTTCCATTAAACAAAAAGTTCCTAAACGATCTATAAAATCCACAAGATATTCTCCTTCTCTTTCTGAAGAACAAAAACTCCAGCCAGTCCCATTTTTCTCGTAGATTGAAGAGAACTTGCTCTTCTGAGGAACTTTTATTTTAATTTTAGCTTTTTTCTTAAACGGCACTGGAGGCTCCCAGCTCCAGGTTTTTACTTCCGAATACCCTACTTTAACCGCGATTAATTTAGTATTAATTATACCCCCCGAGGTAAGATCTATATGACACATGCCGTCGGGAGACGACAATTTTTGAAAATTTTTCTTTCTAAAATTCCAGATTGCGATTGAATCTCCGGATTTAAGAAAATCCCTGGTTTTTCTCAAATCATACCATTTCCCATAAATCTGAAAACCATTTGTTTCGAAAAGTATTTTATTATTGTCCAGATCATCAGACTCAATTTTCTCGTTTCTTGGCGAATCCAGTAAAGAAATAACTAAACGGCTAATATTGCCCGAACCATCATAGACCTCAATCGAATAATTCCCCCTATCTTCTCCGTTTATAATACCATCCCCTCCTTCATAAAAAGAAAATCCATTACCTTGAACAGTAAATAACCTCCTGAATTTTCTTCCAGTTCTCCTTCTGTATTCAAAATCAAAAAGAAACCTGGAATCCTTATAGTTTAAATAAGAAAATTTATCAACAAATTCTCTTCTTATGAGCAATCCGTTTTTGTATAATTTGATTTCTTTGAGATCAAGTTTCCCGGACCTGGTATTAACCATATCGACAGCTTCGATTTCTAAGCCAACTCTTCCCTCAACAAAAACAGAAACTGTATCTGAAGCAACATTAAAAACTTCTCCCGTATGAGAACTAAAAACAGTCGAAGACTCATCCAGGGGAACAAAACGGACCGCCTTAATAACAGGAGGAAGAGTGTCAGGGACGGTAAAACCCCGCACGAAAGGATCAATCGGATTATTGTTTGCATCCCTTAATTCGAAATGGAGGTGAGGATCATAACATCCCGAACGCCCCGTATACGCAATAACTTCTCCTTCCTTAACAGGCACCTCCCCTTCTTTAAACCAAATGTCCACCTCATAAGAACCTTTTTTCAACTGCTCTTTTCTTACTATCCTTCGTAAATCCGGAAAGAAATCGGAAAGGTGAGCATAAACAAAAATTTCTCCCATCCAACTTTTGATATATACTACTTTACCGTAACCCCAGGGCGAAACCCTTACCCTCATCACCCATCCGTCAACAACCGAATAAACTTCTTCACCTATTTTATTCGTAGGAAGATCAATACCCGCGTGAAGATGTCCTTCCCTCCATTCCCCAAAAGACGAAAGCAGCCCCTTTCTCTCAGGAAGAGGCCAGGTGACATCATCGGACGAAGAAAATAGCACTATCGAGAACAGATAACATAAGAGAACCATAACACTCAATTTAACAAAAAATCTTCTCAACGCAACAAAAAAAATTCCTTATACTACCCAAAACACACAAAAAAAAGAAAAAAAACAACAAAATCCACCAAAACCCCTCACCCAATAACACTAACTACAATAAATATGTAAAATTTAATAGACTAAAGCAATAAAAGATTTACGCAATTTTGACGAAGCTGTAATTTATGCGCTTGCGGTACAAGTTCTTAGTTTTGGAATGTTTCTTGCATTATTAAATAGAAATGAAAGAGATATTGATAGTAGATGACTTTAAACCGACGTTGAAGTCGATTAAAGATTTTATTGCAAGCGAGTATAAAGGCAAGCTTAAAGTCCATATTGCCGAAAACGGAAAAGAGGCTGCAGAGATACTAAATTCCGGTGAAATAGATTTAGTGGTAACGGACATAGGTATGCCGGTAATGGACGGGCTTGAGTTACTTGCCCACATGAGTAAAAATCATCCGGGAATTTCAGTAATCGTCATGACTTCTTTTGGTACGCCTCAAATCGAAGAACGACTCAAGAATTTCAGCGCTTTCCTTTACCTTGAAAAACCTTTCGATATTAAAGAGCTTGAAGAAAAAATCTTAGAAGGACTTAATGCGGAAACCGAAGGACATATAAGAGGTTTCTCACTGCCTTCTTTTTTACAGCTTATTGAAATGGAATCTAAAACCTGTACTTTAGAAATAGAATATGAAGAGAAAAAGGGATTTTTATACTTTTCGGATGGGGTCTTGATTGGTGCCAAAACCACAGAGAACACAGGTGTAGAAGCAGCATTAGAGATTTTGTCTTTAGATAAAGCCGAAATTGATATTCTATCTAAATGTAGAAAACCGGAAAAAACGATTACTACCCCCATGCATTACTTACTCTTGGAAAGTGCAAAACTTAAGGACGAAAAAAACAAAGAAGAATCAGAGACAAGCAGCCTGGAAAGTTTAATCGAGCAGGAAATCGAAAAAGAAACATATTCTTTGCTGGATTTTAATAACCTGGGCATAAACTCTGAAGACCTGGGGACAAACGAAATATATAGTTAAAATTTTTCCTTAGAAAATCTAACCTACATTTTTCTTTCCACAAAAAGAGATAAAACAAAAAATAACAGGGCAATAAAAAGAAAGAAAACCGCTCCGTTTACGAAACCTTTACTCCCAAAAATATATCCGATTTCTTCGTCTGAGAGACTTTCGAGTTTTGACTCGGACGGATGTGTGTTTACCGCTGCCAATCCTATAATTGTCTTTCCGTCAGTTATCTTGTAAATTCCGCATTCTTTTGTTTCTTTAAAGATGTAATTATCTTCGTCAATTCTATACGGTTTATATTTTTCACCCCTGGGGCTGATTATCTGTGGTTCAGTCGAGCTTTTTATCTCTAATGGCTCGTCCAATAAAATATTTCGGCAGGTTTTCCCTTCGGACAAAGAGTTAATTAGACTAAAAAGAAAGGGTATAAAAACAGGATGCAGAGATAAATCATTTTTCTCAAGTGAAATTGGGAGAAGCAGATGGTTTTTTATCTTGCTGATAAAAGGATCGCCGTTTTCAAAATACATAAGGGTTTTACCTTCGGTTATTATGCAATTATATCTTACCGGAATTTCGCTTAAGTTTTTTAGATATAACGAATTGTTAAGGGAAGAGCCACCTACAATGGTTGAGATTCTATCGGGGATTTTATTGGAAATCGGGGTATTCGTTTCCCCTTGCAGACAAAGAATTCCGGGAATGGCTATTTGCAGTAAATTCAACTCATCTTTTTCATTCGCATTACATACAAAAAAGAAATCTCCTTTTACATCAGCAACTTCCTTGACCCACCTTACCTCAAAGTAAAACGTCGAGAGTGCTGATATCAGACGCTCGGGATAAGCATCTGACAAAACACAAATATTTTTCCTCTCTTGTACATTGACTACGAAATAAAATCTATTATCAAAAACAAATCCTTCTTTGTCTTCCAGCTCTAGAGATAACTGGTAAAGGCCTTTTCGTAAGTAGAGCTCGAAAGACAATACATTCTCACCGACATTTAAAATCCTGCTTTCTTTTTTAAGTATCCTCCCTTCTGTTTCTAATATTATGCTGGTTTTCTTCTTATCTGTGTACTCATTCAAAATCTTGAAATTTAAGATAAATTTCTCTTCTTCAAAACTTGGAGTGGCGGAAGCGCCGATTATTCCGAGATTGCCTTTTGGGAAAGCTATCTTCTTTATGTTTATCCCGGGAAATCTTTCTCCTTCCTTTAGTATTTCTATAAAGCCGTTCCTTTGAGCATCGGTTATCAAAATTCCAACGGGACGTTTCTTGAGATATTGTAAGAATTGAGGAATGCCTGATTTGTTAGGAATAATAAAGGTATTTTCGTTTTTAATCTCGGTTCTATCCATTGAAGGAGATTTATCGACAATTAAAGTCTCCGACGGGTTTACGAAAGCAAAAGGAATTTTTAAGTTTGCAGCAGCTAAAATCAGCGCTATTATTAAACCTATACGCATTATAAGCAAAAAGATTCTTTTCAATCGGAACCATCTAATAAGTCTTGCATCACTCTTTACGATAAAAAGTAAAGACGGAAAATCAATTTTTCTAAGTTTTTTTCTTGATATCAAGTGTATTATTACTGGCACTATTACAAGAGGGAAAAGAAGAAGAAAAACCGGGAAGCTCATGAAAGTCGTTTTCTTTTCTCGAGATATTCTGTAAGAGCTTTATCGTAAGGAACATCTGTGATTACTTGAAAATAATCTACTCTTTTAGGGGCGAAACCGTTTCTGTAACTTGAGATAAATTCATTGAATTTATTTTTATATAAAAACTTAAGACTTCTAGGGTCTACGATAACGGTCTTCGAATCCTCCATATCCCTGAACAGAGATTCATCATGAAAGGAAAAATCCAGTTCTTTTCTGTCGAGGATGTGAAAGACAATAACTTCATGTTTCTTTGCTTTCATTACGTTTATGATTTTAATTACTTTTCCTGGCTCTTCCAGCAAATCGGAAAATAAGATAAAAAGGCTTCTCTTTTTTATTAAAGGGAGCAGCTGGAAAATGACGTCAGAAACAGAAGTATTACCCGACGGTTCATTTTTGCTCAGAGTACCGAGTAAATGTTTTAGATGATTCATCTGGCTTCTTGCGGGTATAAAAGATTCTATTTTAGAATCAAATAGAACCAATCCTACCGAGTCATTCTGTCGAAGTAACAAATAGGCAAGAGAGGCGGCAAGTGTTCGGGCATAATGAAATTTGGAAATTTTTTCTCCGAATCCCATAGAATTACTTTTGTCTAAGAGCAGCAGCGCAGATAAATTTGTTTCAGCCTGATATTTCTTTAAGTAAAATCGCTCGGTTCTTGCATATAATTTCCAGTTAATTTTATTAATAGGGTCTCCCTTATAGTAGGGACGGTGTTGTTTGAATTCAAGGGAAAAACCGTGATACGGGCTTTCATGTAAGCCGGTTAAAAACCCTTTGACAATTATTTTAGCCCTGAGGTTAAGGGTCCTGATTTTCTCTAAGACTTCAGGTT
Organism: uncultured bacterium; assembly: GCA_964422805.1. Classification (GTDB taxonomy): domain Bacteria; phylum Hydrothermota; class UBA3072; order UBA3072; family UBA3072; genus JAFGHJ01. The sequence goes on from CAYRCN010000064.1 coordinate 7,292, forward strand.
TTAAAAGTTCCAAAAACTTCTACACTATTCTTCAAGGACTACTATTCTGACTCTCTCTCCTTCTTCTATTGTAAGCGGCTTACCCTTGCTGTTAAACCCTATTATTCCGTAATTTCTGGGTACTGTATCTTCCTTAATAACGGTCGCAAAAAATCCAATCGCTATTTCTCCGGGATTTCCTCTTATGTCTGCATGATATCCACTCGTATCTGTACTCTCGATTTGAGAAGGGACATCGTACAGGAATCTACTTATCTCAGAGGATTTCATCCTGCTATCCGTATAAGGATTTACAGGAACTTCAAGTGATTCGATTTGTTCGTATATATCTTCTAAGGAAAAAGGTATTCGCCCCATATTAAAAGCCCTATACCTTTCTATCGCCGCTTTAACCGTATACATATTTGACTGTAATTTTCGTTCCTTTGTCATTATTTTCGAGTTTCGATACTGCGGTTCAATCAAAATATATAACAATGCCAAAAAGGCAATAATTATACATATATCAAGAACTCTTAAAGTCGCTCTGTTCATTTAGCCTCCTTATGTATTTTGTAAGAATAATTAATAATCAAATTCTGTCAAGGGGATTGAACTTGACAAAAGCAATTATAAAATTATGGTTAAAAGTAAAGGGGTGAGATGATATGTATAAAATGTTTAGGGGTATAATTGTTACGTTATTGATTTGTACGTCGTCATATTTATGCGCAGCCAATGAAATCACTATTACTGTCCCCTATAATAACGTTCCATTGAATGAAGATTTAAAAACAGACTGGGGCATATCTATTTTTATTGAAGGCTTACAAAAGTCTATACTATTCGATACCGGTGGTGACGGTTCTATCCTTTTGTCCAACATGGAAAAGCTCAAAATCGCTCCTACCGAAGTAGAGCTTATTGTCTTATCTCATATTCACGGAGATCATGTTGGAGGTCTTGAGGCTTTATTAAAAAGAAATAATAAAGTTTCGGTTTATCTTCCTTCTTCTTTTCCCGATGATTTTAAAAATAAAGTAAAGAGCATAACAGGGAAATTATTAACCGTAAAGGAACCCCTCAGGATATGTGAAAACGTATGGTCAACGGGAGAATTAGGAACCTCAATTAAAGAACAATCACTAGTTATTGCTACGCCTAAAGGCCTTATTGTAGTCACCGGCTGTGCTCATCCGGGAATAGTCGATATTGTAAAATTTGTTAAAAATCATTTTAAGGAAAATATTTATCTGCTTTTGGGTGGGTTCCATTTAATTTCTTATTCTGAAAATGAAATAAAAGAAATAATAAGAGAACTAAAAGCTTTAAAAGTGGATAAAATTGCTCCTTCACACTGTACAGGTGAAAGACCAATAGAATTATTCAAGGAAGCATGGGAAGAAGATTTTATTAACCTGGGTTGCGGAGCAAAGATAAATATATCACTAGAGGACGAAAACGAATAGTAAATTAATGCTAATGTAAGGGGGTTAAATGCAAAATAGCGGAGCAGGTATTCAGACCGAAGCAATAAGAAAAAATTTAAGCAAAGTAAATAATATTGTAATGGTAATAAGCGGTAAAGGGGGCGTCGGAAAAAGTACTGTTGCCAGCAATCTTGCTATTGCCTTAGCGGAAAAAGGTCAGAAGATTGGTCTTCTGGATATTGATATTCATGGTCCAAATCTTCCCAAGATGCTGGGCGTAGAAAAAGAAAGGATGCAAAGTCCTGCGGAAAATAGAA
>CAYRCN010000065.1:0-9000 GCA_964422805.1 uncultured bacterium
AGGTCTGCATCATGGTTTTTCTGTAAGGTTTCTGGTCGAAGCTTATTCTTACCATGTAAACTTTGCATTCAAGGCCGACAATCGCGCATGCGAAAGCGAGAGCGCTTCCCCACTGTCCCGCCCCCGTTTCGGTCGTAAGTTTTTTTATTCCGAATTCTTTGTTATACCATGCTTGCGCGACAGCGGTGTTCGGTTTGTGACTTCCCGGAGGTGAAACGCTTTCGTTTTTGTAATATATCCTTGCCGGGGTACTCAGATAGTCTTCCAAAGCCTTAGCCCGATGCAGCGGTGTCGGTCTCCATTTATAAAGAATGTTTAGTATTCCTTCGGGAATATCTATCCATCTTTCCTGACTCACTTCCTGTTCTATTAAATTCATAGGGAAGACAGGTGCAAGCATTTCCGCTGAAATAGGGTTGCCATCCGGACCGAGCGGCGGCTGCAGGGGAGTGGGTAAATCGGCTGCGAGATTATACCACTGCTTTGGAATTTCGCTTTCACTTAATACTGTTTTAATCCGCACGATAACCTCCTTATTTTACTCTCTACTTTATTAGCAGCATTTTATTTGCGTCTTCGAATACTTTATCTTCTGTGGTTGCTCTTAGTCTATAAATATAAACACCATTCGGTGCTTTAGAACCATTTTCCTGACTCGCATCCCAGATAACAGAATAAGTGCCTTGGGGTTGGTTCTCATTTACGAGAGTCTTTATTTTTTGACCCATAGTATTGTAAACAAACAGCTCTACGTCTGCTCTATCTGCAATATTATATTTGATAGATGTTGAAATATTGAAAGGGTTAGGTGAGTTTTGGAGCAATGTCGGTTTTGCCAGCGTTTCTATGTCTTTACCTATACCGCCTACGTTCGAATCTGGAATTGATACCAATTCGATGCCGTTTCCTGTTCCGAGATTCCTGGAATACTGTTTTCGCCAGCGATTATTCCAGTGTTCGTGTACACCAAGGCTCCATGGCATAGGGGTTCCGTCATCTTCGGGGTCGTAAAAAGGAATACTATCGGTCCAGTTTGCCGAATCCGCAGCCTGTTCTAAATAGTCATCCACGCCCTCCATCTGAACATAGGTAAGGTCGGGGTGGTTCTCACTTGTGTATTCAGTTCGGAGGAAATCATATCCTACGGATTCTATAGCTACATTATCTTGGGAAATAAATATCGACGAACTCCAGTCATTATTGAAGGGCGGATTCTGCCATTTTGTGGGTTGATCGATCTCATAACCTGCCGACCATAGGGCGTCCATTAAAAAGATTAAATTTTTCTCTCTAAGTAAATCCCAACCCATTAAATCTACCAGAACTCTATACAACCCATAACCGGGTCTTTGAATGCCGTTGCCAGGGTTTTCATCCGGATCAACAAGTCCCATATGGAGATGCTGGGCACTGGAGCGTGTATGAGAACCAAAATGATTTTTCGCGAACATTGTAACTCCGGCTCTTTTATGTCCTTTTAAAGTCGGGACATTGATGAGGTACTCACAGTCTTCGAAGATTGTGTAAAAGTTGTCATCATAAACAGGATCTCCCGATGAAGGATCCGTCCAGATTGGCCCTGTTCGAAGAACCGCGCCGCGATCAGAATAATAAATCGTGGCATCACCCACTTCAACTACTTCCCTTCCTCCATAATCTCTATCATGATCAAGATAATGAATATCGGGATATTCTCCGTGCCAGAGGGTATAGTCATGATTATAAATATGCTTCATCGGATCACCAATATAGATATCGGTTTCCGCAATACCAACGCTATCTACCAGGTGCCTTAAAAGGGCTAATATTAAGTGAGGAGAAGTTTCCGATATACCATAGTTAACTGGTTCAAAGTTACCGCCAATGGACCAGGCGCTTGTTCTGTTAATTTTTATAAATATTATTTCGCCTGCTTCGTATCCAACATCACCCTTACCTCTGTTCGAGTTGTTGAAGTGGAAAAACGCGTCCCACGCGTCGGCGATACTGGTCTCGCCTGAAATTACCTTGACGGCGGTATCCAGCATCGCATCTATTACATCCTGATCATTATTTTCATCGAGAAACCATCCATGTCCATTTAAATCGGGATCGCAATCCTCATTTGTCGCGTCCGGATCGTGAACCCAGACTACTCTTCCCGGGAAAATACCTTTAGCTTCTCCCATGGGGTCATTTGCCTCGACATCTCTCGTTTTATAAGTTGGGGCTTGTGCGTAGGCGTATTTATTCGTATGTAATACTAAAAATGTTCCGCCTGCTATACTTATTAAAAGAAGTATTAACCCAAGAGAATATCTGGACTTGCGCAGATTTTCTTTTGCCTTGCGGAAAGAAAATAGCGAAGTGAATATTGCTATAATATAACCGAGGAAAGTCGTGGCAGTCGGTACGGCAACCTTCATACACGGATAGCTTAGTCGGCTGGGCTTTGTCCCTACCCTAATAATTACCCATATAAGGGAAATCAATCCAATAATGGGAAATAATAATACTGATTTGATTCCCGTATATTTGCTTTTAGTTCTTTTAAAATGATGCTTAATATGTTTTAGTAAGAGACCCATATTTTCCTTTACTTTTTCAACCATCTGTTTTTCCTCCTTTTTGATAGTTATAAAAACGCTTTTTAATATTATATTATTTTCTTATCTTGTCAAGGAAACAAATAAAAAGCTTTTTTACTAATTCGCAATCGTTATTAATATCCATATAATTATTATATAGTAATCATTACTATTTGTCAAGGGGCTTCTTGTAATTTAGTCATTGGTCGTTGGTCTCTGGTCATTGGTCAAAAAACAATAAACAAAAAACTCCGTGGACTCTGTGTGTTTTGTTTTTTTCTCTGTGTTCTCTGTGGTAAAAGGCATGGGTAGGCGGGTCTGGTTGGCGGAGAGCGGTGCGCGGTAAGCGGATAGCGGTTAACGGTTGACATTAATACATCTTTTAATATATTTCAAACATGGATGAAACACTCGATCAGGTAAAGTTCAGGAAAGGGCATTTAGATGAATTAAGAAAGAAGGGTATAAACCCTTATCCTTATAAATTCGAGCGGACGCATACAACGGAAAACCTGAAGGAAAACTTTGATAGTCTTGAAAATAAAGAAGTTGCTGTAGCCGGTAGAGTTATGCGTATAAGAAGCCACGGTAAAAGCACTTTTCTTGATATTCAGGATGCTTTCGATTTTGTTCAGATTTATCTGAATAAAGATACTCTTGCGGACGATTATGGTTTGGTCGGATTGCTCGATATTGGAGATTTCATCGGGGTAAAAGGTAAACTGATGAAAACAAGAACTGGCGAAGTTACAATATTAGTCGAGGAGCTGACTGTTCTGGCGAAATCTTTACACCCTTTACCGGAAAAATGGCATGGACTCAGCGACAGGGAAGATCGATACAGGAAGCGCTACCTGGACCTTATCGCAAACGAGGAGAGCGGAGAAGTTTTTAAGAAACGAACCAGTATAATTCAGGAAGTAAGAAACTTCTTAAACGAAAGGGGTTTTATCGAAGTAGAAACTCCGGTACTCCAGCCTCAGTACGGGGGGGGATTCGCAAAACCATTTAAAACCTACCAGGAATCTCTCAAGAAGGATTTGTTCCTCCGCATTGCATACGAACTGTACTTGAAGAGATTGATAATCGGAGGGATGGAAAAAGTCTACGAGATAGGAAAAGATTTTAGAAATGAAAGCGTCGACCGTTCCCATAATCCTGAGTTTACGATGTTAGAGCTTTATCAGGCTTACGCGGATTACTATGATATGATGGAAATCGTAGAGGAGCTTTTCGAACGTTTACTTGAACGTTTTGTCGGTTCGAAGGAATTGGAATATCAGGGAGAAAAGGTTTCTTTTAAGAAAGGTTGGCAGCGATTTTCCTATTATGGTGTTCTTCAGGAGAAGACAGGCGTTGATTTTAAAGGTTTGTCATTTAATGATATCAAAAAGCAGGCTAAAAAATTGAATATAGAGATAGAAGGTCTTTATACTTCCGGCAAGGTACTTGATGCTATATTTTCAGAGGTAGTGGAACCTACAATTGATAAGCCGACATTTATTATGGATTACCCAAAGGATATTTCTCCCCTTGCAAAAGATAAAAGGGATGAAGAGGGGGTTGTAGAAAGATTCGAGCCCTTCCTCTTTGGGATGGAAATCGGAAATGCGTATTCGGAGTTGAATGACCCGATCGAGCAAAGAAAGAGGTTTGAAGGGCAATCAAAACTCAGAGAAAAAGGCGACCTCGAGACAGAATCTCTTGACGAGGATTTCTTAACCGCAATGTCTTACGGCATGCCTCCGACAGGCGGTCTGGGATTGGGGATCGATCGTATCGTTATGATTCTCCTGAATCAACCTTCTATTAGAGATGTAATTCTCTTTCCTCAGCTTAAATAAATTATATGAACCACAGATTCCACAAGATTATCACAAGATTACCCTACCACACAACCCAATTATTTTGTGGTTAATTATGGCTGAAGACTTAAATAAGTTAAAAAAATTAGGTTCAACTTTAGAAAAAATTCCAAATAAATTTCCCGAGGCCGATTTCCCGATCGAGTTTAAAACGAATGAGCTTACATCATTATGTCCGTTTACGGGACATCCTGATTTTTATAAGCTTAAAGTAAGATATAAACCGGGTAAATTTGTCGTGGAGTTGAAGAGTGTAAAGTTATATATTGAAAAATTTAGGGAACTAAGGACTACTCATGAAACACTTTTGAACATAATTTTTGAAGATTTAAAATCGTTATTATCTCCCGGGTATCTTTTTGTTGAGTTGAAAGTCAATGTGAGAGGTGGTATAAAAACCACACTCTACCGGGAAGAAAATAGGTCCTAGGTCCTAGGTCTTGGGTTTTAGGTTTTAGTAAATTATAGTTTCGGGTTACGTGTTTCGTGGATTCACCGAATCGTTTAAGTAGTTAAGTTGTTGATTTGTAAAGACAAAAATTAAATCTTTGTGTCTTTGTGGGCTTTGTGTGAGATTAAATTTGGGGTGTGGGTTGGGTTTTAACAACAACATACTTTTCTCTGTGGTCTCTGCGAGTTTGTTTTTTCTCTGTGTCCTCTGTGGTTAGAATAGAGTAAATATCTGCATAACAATCGCTGCTGCCAGTGCTACCGTTAGATTATCATTTATCTCTATGGGAAGGGCTTCGGTAATGGTAGCCGCGATCGCTCCGAAAATCAAAATTATAAGGTGGATATGTATTCCCGTCCATTGAGAGAATATGAGGGCTATTACCATTGTAGTTATGAAAAATGCCAGGCTGCCTTCCAGGCTTTTATCCCCTATTTTGACTTTCCCGTATTTCGTACCTATAACAGCTGAAGCAGTATCTCCGAAAAGCATATATACAAGACTCACAATTGCTACTTGTTTGTTGAAAAAAGCTATCACTATAATATTTGAAATAAGAAGAGCTGTTGTTCCTGTAATCATACCCTGTCTAACTTTCAATATCCCTTTGGAATGTTCCGCGATAGTCCTCCAGAGACTTGGAGAAATGTATCTCATTACTTCGAGGGTGGTCATAATCCCTAAAAGATACAGGAGCAACATTTCAACGATAATTTTGTTCGGTGAAAAATAATAAACAATCGGAAATACAATGCCGGCTCCGATTCTATAAATTTTTCTTCTTTTTAATATCACTTATTTCCCCCCATAATATTTATAATAATCAAATTTTTGTTTTTTTGCAAGGAAATATACCATTTAAATTTTCTGCCTTTTTCTGGCAAATGAAATATCAAAAATTAAAAAGCAAAATGACATATTAAAATGTAAAATTATCCCTCCCCCCAACAGTAAAACCAAAAAACATTTGTGCTATTCGTGTAATTCATTGTTTCTTTCATAGATTTTTCGAATCTAAGTTGAGTTGTTAAGTTGTTGAGTAGTTGAGTTGGAAAAAAAGAAATAAAAACTTTGTGTTCTTTGTGTCTTTGTGTGAGATAATATTTTTCGGGTTGGGTTGAGATTCTATATTCTGGCTTCTGTCTTCTGAATTCTCTATTAAATTTTTCCATTTTGATATTTAATTTTTACATTTTAGCGGCTTTGCCGCGATGTGAGTTCTTTAATTAAACTAATGTTTAAAAGAATTCCGAGGGTTAAAAATATAAGCACAAAAGGAATAAAAAGAGGCATGGAATTCCAGTAAATCCAAATCCAGAGTCCCAGAGCAATAAGGAATATAGGTAAAAATGTTTTCAGAGTCCGTGGAATTTTCTGAAGGAGAAAAAAAGCCAGGATAGCTATAATAGAAAATTTTGGGAAAAGGTATATCATGACGCCTCCGGAACTCGCGGCTCCCTTTCCGCCTTTAAATTTTAGAAATAAAGAATAGCAGTGTCCGATTACCGCGGACAGGCCAGTTATGCCTGTCCAGAATGCATTCAGGTGAAATATTTTGTCCGCTATAAGCATTGGTATTATTGCTTTCATGGCATCCAGAATAAACACGAGAATACCCCAGAATTTACCAATTTCTCGTGCGACATTACCTGCTCCGGGATTGCCGCTACCTATATCTCTTATATCGACTTTTTTGAGCTTTGCGATTATAACTGCGTTTGGAATAGAACCGAATATATATCCTGTGATTAAAGAAACTATAATCTTAAAAGTTAGATTTTGTATACCCATCTCAATTTAAAATTATTAACAGAAGAAAATTAAAGAGATTAGGTTTCGTTTTTTCCATACCCTATCCCCTAAATCCTATACCCTTAATATTATAGCGGGGGTGGGATTCGAACCCACGACCTTTGGGTTATGAGCCCAACGAGCTACCTAACTGCTCCACCCCGCGTCTAACATAATATAGGTTGCGCAAATCCATTGTCAACCCCCCTAAAGATTGTAAATTTTAAATTGTAAGTTGTAAATTTTTAATTTTTTTAATTCTATTTTTCATTTTACAATTATACAATATCCTGCTTCCCTTCGGTCTACACCTTATTTAAATACTATTTTATAGTTTATTATAATTGGAAACATCAAAATGTCAAACACTTTGTGTTTTCTGTGGCCCCGTGTGGACAATAGTTTGGGGTTTCGGGTTACGTGTTTCGAGTTAAAAAACAAAAATTAAATCTTTGTGTCTTTGTGGGCTTTGTGTGAGAAATTATTTTGGATTAGTAGAACGGCAAGGAAGTCGAGCGAGGATTAAGGATTAGATGAGCAAAATCAAAGAAGAGCAAGGATTAAGAAAAAACACTTACCACTTAATCCATAATCCCTGAATTTCTAACGTGCACTGCTTCTAATCCCAATGGGTTTTCTCTGTGTTCTCTGTGGTAAAGTTAGTTTCTGGGGCGTGGGGACTGTTATTCTTTAAATTCCTGTCTGTCTTCCAGGGCTCTTGTGAGAGTTAAGTCGTCCGCGAAGTCGATATCGGTTCCGAAAGGAATGCCTCTGGCGATACGGGTTATTTTGACGCCGGAGTCTTTTAGGTTTTCTTCTATATATAAAGCGGTTGCTTCTCCTTCTGTTGTAGGATTCGTCGCGATGATGACTTCACTTATTCCTTCTGTTCTTACTCTTTCTATTAAGGAATCGATGTTTATATCCTCAGGATAAGTGTTGTCTAAGGGTGAAAGAAGGCCTCCCAGTACGTGATACAATCCGTTAAAAGAATTCGAGCGTTCGATGGCAAAAACGTCCATTGGCTTTTCGACAACACAGATAGTCGATGCATCTCTTCCGTGAGAGGAGCAAATATGACATAAGTTTTCTACCGTTATGTTTCCGCACTTACTACAGAATTTGATTTCCGAGAGTACTTTTTCTAAAGAGTGAAGAATCTTTTCTCCGGTGGTGGGTTTGGTGAGAATATGGAAGGCAATCCTCTCTGCGGATTTTTTACCGATTCCCGGTAACGATTGGAGTGATTGTATAAAACGTAAAAAAACGCCTGGCGGTTTCAAGATATCAGGTCTTGAATTCCATCTAAAGGCAAGAAGCCGATCGCCTCTTGCATTTTCTGTTGAAATAATTCTTTTGTTTTTTCCTTGCTCATGTTGATTGCCGAAATTATTAAATCTTCCAGCAGGCTTTTATCCTTTTCATTAATAAGTTCCTTTTCGATCTCTAATTTTAGTATGTCGCCAAATCCGTTTGCTTCCACCCGAACCATTCCTCCGCCGCTCTCACTTACGATTTTTTCTTTTTTAAGTTCCTCTTTGATTACATCGACTTTTTTCTTCAGGTTTTCTACGTCAAATAAATTCCTCAGCATTGAATATCTCCTTTACTTTCGTGACCATCGAATTGTCACTCAATTTGGTTTCGATTTTTTGCTGATATGTTATTATTTCTATATCTATATCCTCTCCTGTTGTTTCTTTTAGCGCGCCTCTTAAGAAATGGATGTCTTCATCGAGGTGTTTTTTATGAGTTGAAGGGACTTTTATTCTTAGTATGTTATCTTCAAGGGAAACCGGTTCGGCGTCTTTTAAGAATGCTTTAAGGAAGTTCTTGCCCGTGCTGCCGTTTACTTTTGTGATTATTGCGTTCCAGAGTTCTTGTGCGTTTTCAGGTGGGCTGATGGATTTTTTGTCGTTATTTGATTCCTTTTCTTTGTTTTTTTGAGGTTTTTCTTTAAGAGGAATCTCATTTGAAATATTTTTTATTAAAGTATTGATGTCTCGCAAAGCAGGTATCTTTGACATCCTTAATATCGCCAGTTCGAGATAAACAGGGGAATGAGGTATCAATCTGATATCCTTTTCTAAGTCAACCGATAAGTTAAGCACTGCAGTTATAAACTCGGTCGAAACATCTTCGGAAATTTTCATCAAATCTTCGCTGGATACAGTTGAAGTCGTATCTTCGATTTCAAGCTTACAAAGAAGAAGGCTGCGAAGAAATTTAAGCCAACCGGATGTGAATTCCCTTAGATCGTATCCTTTCACTGCAATTTCTTCGACGCACCGGATGATTTCTTCTTCTTTGGAGTTTTTAATGCCGT
>CAYRCN010000066.1:0-8969 GCA_964422805.1 uncultured bacterium
GTTGACGGTATTTATCAAGCGGAGTAGGCACACAAATAGAAACCAAATCCACTTCATTCAACCTTAAAAAATCTGTTGACGCGGCAAAAAGACCGGAATTAAAAAAATCCTTGACCCTATCTTCTTGGATGTGTTTTAAATATATTTCTCCGTTGGAAAGCTTGTCGATTTTTTTTACGTCTATGTCAAAACCAATTGTTTTGTAACCGGCACGCACAAATTCCATCGCAAGAGGCAATCCAACGTAACCCAAACCAATTATGCCAAGAACCTTTTCACGTATTTCTTTACTATCTTCCATAGATTCAATATATTACTACTTTCTTATGTGTCAAGACTACCCCCAGCCCACCCTAAAAAAATCATTTAACCACGAAACACGCTAAATACACAAAATCTCATCATCCCTTTTGAATTTGCGTTAAAAAAATACACGAAAAAAACTAATTAGCCACGGATTTACACTGATAAACACTGATTTTTTATTTTTTTGACTAATGACTAGAGACCAGCGACCTATGACTAACTTAATCACACAAAGACCAAAGATTTTAGATTGTTGGTCTGTTTTTTCCTCACCAACACACTAACAGACTAACCCACTACAAAATACAGTAATATACTTGATTTTAAAATATTTCCTTCTATATTCCTACAAATATGTATAAATATTTTAATAATATAAAAAGAATTCTCAAAACAATAGATAACCCTTTAAAAAAACCGGAAAATGTTTCTGAAAAAGATAAGATTGAAAGAGAATTTTATGATAAAGAAGCGGAAAAGTATTTGCTAAATTTTGACAAAAATCTATTCCGATATGACGAAAACGAACCCCTCCCTCCAAGACATAAATTCTTCTACTCCCTATTGGAAGATGTTGAAAGTAAGCATATACTTGATTGCTGTTGTGGATGTGGTTTTACTTCGGTAAAACTTGCAAAGCGAGGAGCTTTAATAACAGGCATAGACATATCTCCCGGAATGACAGAAGTTGCAAAAATGAACGCTGAATTCAATAACGTATCTAAATCTATAGATTTCAAAGTTATGTCTGCACAAGATATGTCATTCAATGATAACACATTTGATTATGTAGTCAGTCTCGTAGGTTTACATCATCTAAATTTAGAACTCGCCGGGAAAGAAATAAGACGAGTATTGAAAGTAGGCGGAAAAGCTATTTTTCTTGAGCCAAGGATTCCCTTTAGATGGATTATGGCTTTCAGAAGCTTAATACCTAAAACTTGTGATGAATCTCCGGGAGGAGGTTCTTTGAGCGATAAAGAAGTACATAAATTCTCCCGTAATTTTTCAAATCACAGGATATATTATTTCCAATTGCTCAGAAAACTTTTTCGCGTGACATCTTCGAATAAGTTCACCAAAAAAATAGACAAACTTGATTTTCAACTTATCAACAAGTTTCCGATTTTAAGGAAACTTTGCTGGGCTTTCGTACTTGAGTTTACAAAATAAAAGGGGTATGTGTTGTAGCGGAAAGCGAATGGCGGAAAGCGGACAGCGTTTTTGCCTTGACAACGAAGATTAATAATCTAATTTTTCCTCAATGAAAGAAAATTTTGCGTCAATACCATTTTTCGGACCCGGGAAAAAAGTAATCGATATAGGGTGCTGGGATAATATCGAACCCTCATTAACTCTGGCATCTAAAGGAACTACAGTCTTCGCTATAGATCGTTACCAGGAAATGACTCAGTTTAAGGAAAAACTCTTCTGTTCTGTAGAAAGCAAAAAAATCAGTAAAGAAATTTCAGAAAAAATAATTCCCTTAAAAGCAAACGCCGTAAATCTGCCATTCCCTGAAGAATGTATTGATGGAATACTTTTCCTGTATTCGGTATCATGGCTCGAACAATTCGGGACCGAACCTCTTATAGCTTACAAGGAAGCTATGCGGGTATTGAAATTTGATGGACTTGTAATCATCACAGAATCTAATATCGAGCGAGCAAAAACCCAAGAAAGATTTTTAAATACCATGATGAAATCGGAAAGAAAGGATAATATTGTAATTGGAAGGAAATTCGCCCCCGAAGAAAAATTATTTTAAACCCAACTAAAAAAAAGATTAACCACAGAGCACACGAAGAAAAACAAACACACAGAGAACACTGAGACTTTCCGCTGTTTAAAACCCACCTCACAACCCTAACTTAATCTCACACTAAGACACAAAGAGCACAAAGGCTTTATTTTTGTTTTTCCACTCAACTACTCTACTATTTAACCACTCAACCTTGATTCGAAGAATCTACATTTTGCTTTTTGATTTTTAATATTTAATTTTTAGGTTTTAACTGACCAACGCACCAAAGGTCCAACAGACCAACGGATTAATTTGAGTACTCAAATTAATCTCACCTCCCCACCGAAACGACTTCCTTCTCTATACTCCTTGCTCCGCTTTCAGCATCTTCAATTAATAAAAAAACTATGTAAAGACCGGTTGGCACTGTTTCACCCCTTCTATCTTCCCCACTCCAAATCCATTCACCTTTTTCTCCTCCATAAACTTGCGTATTTTCCCGTAAAAGATGCCCCCTTCTATCATATATTTGTAATGTTACCTCATTTCTTAGATAAGGAAGATTAAATGAAATAACACTCATTTCATCTTCTCCATCCCCATCCGGAGTAAAATGTCTCGGAGTCACGGCAAGAGCAACATCCGTTCTCTTATATTCGGCAAATACCGAATTTACGGCTCCAGGCGTTCCTCCTTCGCCTATAGACTGCCCCCAGTTAGTAGAATTATCAGCTGGTATATCCGGGTTAATCCGTTCTAAAGAATAATTACCATCAGTTTGATCGCCGGAATAAACAACCTTATCAAGAATAAATCCATTCTCGTCAAACAAAAAGACGCTATCACCATTGTTCGAAAAGGATAAATCTAACTGCAAAACAGAAGAAGGAATTTCTCCGTAATAACTCGAAAAAGAAGCCGAATCCGAAGATATCAAGACATAACCTCCGGGAAGAACTTCTATTCCACCGGCAGAGGCACCATCTAACAAAAAAGATTCTATAGAAATATCATACGCGGACCGATTAAAAAGTTCTATCCACTCAGGAGGTCCTGCCGGCGCAAACATAATCTCATTTATAATAATATTCGAAATCCCCTCTCCAATTCTTACCCTTCTAAAAACAATCTCCTCAATCAAATTAAAACCAATCAGATAAACGCCCTCCAGAGACAAAGAAAAATTAATCTGGCACGCAGAATCCTGAGAAACATCCGCAAGAACAAAAGAATCAATCAGCTCTCCTTCATCGAGAATCCTATTTCGATTCTCGTCATTGAAAACCTCTACCGTTCCGTTTAGTTCCGATTCATATGGATTAAACAAAAGAACTGATACAGTATTTTCCCGAACCCACAGAGAATCAAGAGAAAAATCGGGAGACGAATAAACCGAATTCTCTCTTCCGGGTGTGGACCCGGAAATATCTTCACAACTTCTCCAATTTTCCGGAACATCACCAGTATAGGGGTAGACTCTTTCTACAGAAATCCCATCCCCAGGATTCAAAGTATTATAATATGTAGAAATCGTATCACCATCCGGAGAAATGAGGACAACCGGATCCGCGGCTGAAAGTTCATTTCCTATTGTGGTATTACCAACCGTAAATAGAAGACAGGAAGGAATTCCATAAGGCATATAATTCTCCCCCGAATCCAAATATTCAGGATCCATAATAAGAGCAAACTCTCCGGGCATAAGGATAGCATTAGAATCTCCGGAAAGCGCATAGAAAGGAATAATTTCATCAACGGCATCGAGATCAGTAATCTTCCAGCCACTTAAATCGACCGCTTCAGAACCAACATTCAAAATCTCCACAAATTCATTCCTGTCCTCAGGGGAACCAGCCCCGCCGGAACCGAGCGGATTTGACATCACCTCGTTGATACATATAGCCGAAAATAACAAAAGCAAAAAACACATCTTGATTCATTATAGAAGAAAAACATTGAATGTCAAGAACTCTCCCTAATGGCAAAAATGGAAAAATTTCCTCTTCTTATCCATAAACAAATTGCAAAAAAGGCAAAAATAAACTATGTGGAAAAGTTGTTAAAAAATGTCCGTATACAACATAAGGCACTGAAATACATTATCTTATGCTATCCAACTTATCCACAACGATTTATTATAACTCCTTAATTATTAGAAACTTAACAAAAGCTTAACGATGTTTCGAAAATTATCATCTTTTTCTTCTTCCTGGCATAGGGTTTTACCCTAATGGAAAACCCTCGCCCGGGGAGTATGAAATAGCCTAATTTTAAATAGGAAAATTTCTAAAAAAATTTCTTAGAATTTTTTTACTGCGAATAACCTTAGAGATTTTTAACTGGTAAAAAAGTTGATAAATTGTGGAAGATAAGTTGTTGATAATAAGTACCCTAATGAGGTAAATCCAATAATGTGCAATATCAACTGCGAAGACCACAAAGGACTCAAAGCCACGCCCGCATCCCACTTTTTTAATTGTGTTTCTTAAACCCGCCTCAACCACCGGAAAATTTAGACGGAATTAACATGATTTTTAAAAAAAGTCTTTATGCTCTTTGTGAGCTTTGTGGTTCAGATCTTTTACTAAAAAAACAAAAACTTAACTTAAAGTAATATAAGAAATCGGGCTTCTTAATAAAAGAAACCCGGGGCTTCTTGCCCCGGGTTTAATTAAAAAACTGTATAGCTTTGAAAAATTATTGGGCAAAAATATTACTAAAGCCCCACTGCAATTGAATCATTAATTGAGTAATGTCGTCAATAAAATCACTTTCAAAGATGGTCTTTTCCATCTGAATCTGAAGTACAGCTTGAGGTTTATCCTCCATGTTTCTGACAATATTCCAGTTCAATCCTCCGATAATACGATTATGTCCGTCATTATCGACATCAGTATTTATATCCCACAAATCAAATCTTCCTATTAGATCAACATCAATACTCATAAGTTCTCTAAGCTTAAGAACAGGCATAACCATAAACCCTTTACTTGTAGCATCATTCATATTGCGAACCAGATATTCGCCCCTGAGTTCAAAAGGACCTCCGGCAAAACGCCCCAGCCCGATATATGCGAGTCTATCGCTATCATTATTTTCATACAATACAGAACCACCGAAAGTAAGTCCTGCCCCAGGAATAATTCTGAGATTAGCCAGAAATTCAGGAGTCCTGTCTAAATCGCTACCAGTAGAAGTATAGCCTTCGCCGTTTAACATAGAAATCGAATATAATCCTTTATTACCCGGAAGATTTCCGCAAAAAGTAATTCCATAATCCGCAGATTTCGCAACACCCTCCACTTCTTCCAAAACCTTCTCGATTGTAATATATTCCCAATCATATCCAAAACCAAAATAATGTTGAATTATACCGGCGCTAATTTTACTGTCAGGGATTGGTAAAACGTCTACAAAATTAAGGTAAGCATACTTTACTCTTACACCGCTACCTGAAGTAGAAGTTTCATCGGAAAAGAAGTCGAGGTTAAATCTACCATTTATCTTATCCGTAATGGTAGGTTCAATCCGGAAGTAACCTCTTTCTAAAGTAAATTTACTCTCGTTTACCTCATTATCTACAATCTCACTCGTATATCTATTCCATAAGAGCATAGATACCTTTGTCTCTCCTCCAATTAAACTCATGGGGATTACAAACACAAAAAAACTCATAACCAAACAAACAATAAACTTAATCTTTCTCATAAAAAACCTCCTTATAGTTTTCCAGATAAAAAAAATCATCTTTTAAAATTACACCATAATTTAAGTAAACTATTATTTAATTATCAACCACTGTCAAGTCAAAAAAACACAATAATCTGACTTCCGACGGTTTTTTTCTACACCTTATTACAAAACACGTGATTTATAAAATTAAAAATACTTTTCCTTCTTGACTTATATTAAAATTTGCTTACATTAAAATTCAAAAAATACACAGTTTTTGTAATAATTATAGAAAGAGGTGATATTGAAGTTATCGGTAATTATACCTGTTTTTAACGAAAAAAATACTATTAAAAAAGTCATTGAAAAAGTAAAGCAATCTCCTGTAAAAAAAGAAATAATTATAATAGATGACGGGTCGACTGACGGAACAAAAAATTTGTTACAAGACGTAAAAAGAGAATCAATAAACTACAATGATATAAAAATTTTACATCTCGATAGAAACCTTGGAAAAGGACGAGCTATCAAAAAAGGGTTATCATTAGCAAACGGAAATTATATAATAATTCAGGATGCTGATCTTGAGTATGATCCGAATGAATATCCAAAATTACTCGAACCCATTTTAGATAAAGAAACAGACGTCGTTTTTGGTTCTAGACTTCTTCATAACAATAAAAATTCAAGACGTAATCGGCTTTTATTTATCGGAAGAGTTTCAATAAGCTGGATAACCAATATTTTATTTGGCAGTAACCTCACCGATGTCTATACGTGCTACAAATTAATCCCCAATGATTTAATTAGAAGTTTTGATATAACATCAAATGGTTTTGAGTTGGAGGCCGAACTTACAGCAAAAATACTTCTTGCAGGGAAGAAAATAAAAGAAGTCCCTATCGGCTACAATCCCCGTTCAAAAAAAGCTGGCAAGAAAATCACATGGTTAGATTGGTTCAGGGGAATGAAAATGTTATTAACGTTGCGATTAAAGAACGCATGCTCAAAAAAATAAATAAAGTTTCTACTTATGCCATTTTATTCTTTCAAAACTTATAAAAATCACTCAGACATTATAATAATAGGAATCGGCTCTTTTGATTCATATGAAAGTTCGAAATCTTCATTTCTAAAATATTCTACCCACTTTGATTTTTCTTCGTAGGTTCTACCGCGTTTTAATTCAACAAACACAAAAGAAATTTTATAATTATCTTTGATCAAATTTAAACCATGTTTCTTTGCTTCAGATAATTCAATAAGTCTAACCTCACTGAAATAGGGATTAAGTAATTCATCCGTATCAGAGTTACATACTATAATATCAGCATCTTCAGTCTTTTCCTGCAGTATTTGACTCAGGTGCTCTTCTTCTCTCACGAATTGATGATGTTTATATTGAATTCCGCAATTAAAAATAAATAATAACATAATAATGAAGATAAAAACCTTTTTAGCAAATTTTTTATTATGTAGGAAATTCAAATAGGGTATAAGCAGAAGAGGAATTACCGGAATCATGAATCTTTGTCCCTTAACCAATTTTTCAGCTAAGCTACTCCCTCCATCGATATAATAATAAAAGGAATAAAAAATAATGGTAACTAAAGAAGGAATTATAAAAAGAGAAATATCTTTCCTTTTAAACCCAAAGAATATAGCTACCAATAACATCCCGGGATATAAGATATTCAAAGATAAAAGATAGTAGAGAAAATTAGAAACAAAATATCTTAAGCTAAAGGACTTTGCGCCATCGATCGTAAAAGGACCAAGAATAAAACCATAAACGTGGATTATATATCCAAGAAGTACAAAAGAAAAGAATGCAATTCCCGGCAGAAGAAGCAATACTTTTTTATATTCTTTCGCATAAAGAAGAGCACCAAAAATACCAATGACGATAATCAGATTCGGATACCGGAGCAAAACAAGAAACCCGATAGAAAACCCGGCCGCTAGACTCTTCTTATCGAGTAGAAGGAATATCCCCAACAGCAAAAAAAACATTGAAGGAATATCGCTCATTAAAGTTCGAGAAAACAAAACTATTGTCGGATGCAGAAAAAAAATTAAAGAATATACAGGATCTATATTTAATCTGCGCAGTATCAAAATAAAAAGCAAAAAGCTTCCGATATATAGCAAAATATTTCTTAAGAAACCAAGCTTCCAGTGAATTACTGTAAATGGCAGAAGAAGCGCAGAGTTTCCGGGAGGATATATAGAGCTATTCCCGTTGGTTCCCCTTGCTATTCCTAAAAGAGGGGCTGTAACTCCTGCCTTCTCATAAAAGAATGACCCCTTTTGCATAGCATATGTTGCCGTAAGATATAAATCCTCGTCATAAATACCGTAAAACTCAGGATAATATAGAAAAATAGCAGCAATTTGCAGAATGATAATTAATAAAAGCAATCTTTTCATAATCATAAGATATAAATACGCATAATTTTGTCAACAGAACTCTAATTCGTTAACTTCCTTTAAGAAAGTCTTTGTTTATCTTTGTAAATTCGTCAATGATTTTATTTTAGTTGACATAAAAAACAAACCAACGTACTAACCAACCAACAGACCAACAACTTAAATCTTTCTGGTAAAATTAGTATTTTGGTTTAGCGCTTTAATGGATACAAAAAAATTCAAGACTTGACAAATAAACAAAAAAGAATATGATTAATCGATTGTTTATTTATGTTTCATTGTATACCCAAAAAAAACCAAAGGAGGTTTTTTCAGTATGGCAGAAGGTAAAGTAAAATGGTTTAGTGACAGGAAAGGATACGGTTTTATTACAGCGAATGACACCTCACAAGACATATTCGTCCACACAACAGCCCTTAGTGAAGGTCTGGTTACACTTTCCGAAGGAGACGAGGTAGAGTTCGAACTTATAGAAAGTGATAAAGGACCAAAAGCCGATAAAGTTAAAAAGATTCGTTAAACTTTAATTCTCAACATAAAGTTTCGATAGATAAAAAATAAAAGACAAAAAAGCCCATTGTTGCTTTTTTGTTACGATTTTATCTGCAACACTGGGGTAAATTCTTTTGCCTCAAGAAGAAAAGACTCGTGACTCAAAGCTATGTTACGGTCTTGATTTATTGTATTTACCCGTTATATTTGTCTCAAATGGAAAGGAATAAATGTACTACAAAAGGAAAATTGTAGGGTTCTTATCTGTACTAATCGTTTTAATTTCTGCATATTTATATACTATTGCTCCCACTGTCTCACTCTG
>CAYRCN010000067.1:0-8885 GCA_964422805.1 uncultured bacterium
ATACAAATTGTTGCGAGAATTACTCTTTAGTAATATAATAAATATACGATGTTCCAGATAAGAATAAAAACAAAAGATTTTGATTTTTTTAAGACTTTTAATTCAGGACTTTTTTATTTCTTTTATGAAGATAATCCTGTAAGGAGCATCTATTTAGACAACAGACCTGTTGAGCTTGTTTTTAGGCAAGAAGATGAGAATTTAATTATAGATTCGGCTAATAATCTTAAAAGTACAGAAATAGAGATTTTAAAGAAAAGAATTTCCTATTGTTTTGGTCTGCATGAAGACTTGGGAGATTTTTATGCTCTGTGCAAAAAGGATAAGGTTTTAAGAGATTGTCTCCCAAAAATAGAAAAAACGAGAATTGTTTCTGCTTTTTCCGATTTCGAGGCGCTGGTGGGTGCTATCGTTTCTCAAAATAATTCGTATAGAAATTATCGAAAACAAATGAGAAATGTTTATAGAAAAGTTAATTTTTTAAGGGCAAATTATAGAGAGAAGCAATTAGAAAATTTGCGCATTGGCTATAAGATTTCCTATATTATGGAACTAGTTAGAAATTTTGAGAAGTTAAATATAAAATATATTAAAGGTATAGGAAATTATTCGGTAAATCTTTACAATATTTTTCAGAAAAGGGACTATGATTCTTTTTATATTGATTGTTTGACCGAAAAAATTATGAGAAAAAACTACAGTATTAATAAGAACTTTGAAGAAATGAGCAAAAAACTATGGGGGGAATATAGAGGGCTTGCAGAAGCCTATCTGCAGAGGTTCTTTGAGCAAAAGTAACTTCTTTATTTTTTTTCTAATTTTTCGAGTCTCTTATCTATCTGATCGAGTTTACCTTCTATCTTATTGAGTTTTTCAATGATTTTATCGAGTTCTTCCATTTTATCTTTTAATTCTTCGATGCCATCTTTAGCTTTCAGTCCGGTGCCTTCTTCTACTGTTTTCAATTTATTGGTTATCTCGGTGATTTTATTTTGTATTTTTGCTATTTCATCGGACTGGGGCGCGTTACAACCAATAGTTGAGAGCAGAAAAAGAATTATTAATATCAATTTTTTCATTTTGTCCTCCTCGTTTTCCGGAAATTTACATCAGGTTTAAAAAATATCAAGCTATAAAGCATTTTTCCTCTGTGGTAGAGCCATTTCATACTTTGCTATTATTTTATCTATTATTTCATTCTCTCTTTTATCTACTACTTGTCTTGCCGGATCCGCGTTATACCAACTAATGATTTCTTGAGCTCCAGTAAAAAATGGGATGGTAGCGGTAAAATTAGGTACAACCCTTTTTATTTTGGAGTTGTCGAATATCATACTGTGAGATTTATCTCCAAGAAGACTTGCGCCCCACTCAGGATCAAAAGCGGCTATAAACTCTGAAGGTATGTGGATTATTCGAGCTTCGGCCCCTGCGGCGTGTGCAATTATCTCATAGATTTGATTCCATGAAAGCAGTTCATCTGAAGTTATATGGAAAGCCTCTCCAATAGCTTTATTGTTACCTAATAAACCTACAAAGCCCTTGGCGAAATCTCTATGGTGGGTTAATACCCATAATGAAGTTCCATCGCCATGTACGACGACTTTTTTCCCTCTTCGCATTCGATCCACCAATGTGTACTTGTTGTGCATAGGAAGTATTGTGCAGTCGTAAGTATGGGAAGGTCGTACTATGGTTATAGGGAAATGACCTTTTCTGTAAGCTTGAAAAAGACGTTTTTCGCAGGCAATTTTATTTCGAGAGTATTCCCAAAAAGTGTTAGATAGTGGAGTGTATTCGGTTACAGGGAGCTTTTCAGGCGGAGTTTGATAGGCGGAGGCTGAACTTATGAAGATGTACTGCCCTGTCCTGCCACCAAATAACTCGAGATCTCTTTTTATATGTTCGGGAGTAAAAGCGACCCAGTTCACAACCACGTCAAAAGTTCTATCCCCCAATGCTGCTTCAGCCGAAGATCTGTCTCTAATGTCTCCGAGCAAGATATGAGCTTTTTCCGAAACAGGTCTTTTCGTTTTGCCGCGATTTAGAAGATACAGTTGAAAACCTTTTTCAACTGCTAGTTCGGCACACGCCGAGCTGATAACGCCTGTTCCTCCAATAAATAAAACCCTCATATATTTTTCTCCCTCTGAGATTAGATTTATACTCGATAATGTTTAAAAAAATTTCTATTTAAATTTATGAAAATAACGCAAAATATCAAGAGCATAAGTTTAAAAGAATTTGAACCACAAAGTGCACAAAGAGCACAAAGAAAACAACAAAATTTATATTTTTGCTTAAAACCTCAACCCCTCCCCAAAATAGCAACAACAAATCACACAAATAGCACAAATAGTTTTTTCTACTATACCCATAATCTTGTTTAGTCCTTTTTTTGTTTTTTCTGTGATTGGGAAAGATTTTTTAAGAAAAATAAATTATGGTTGGGGTGGAGGGGCTTTGTGGTCTTTGTGGTTAATTACAGTTTTCTTGATGGTTGACAAAGGCAGGAAAAACAGCTACGATATTTTGTTGAAGTGAAAAAAGTAATAAAAGTAAACGATAAATTATATTTCTATTCAAGGAAGGTTCCCTCGTCTAACACAACACTAATAAAGGGAGACGTAAATATACTGATAGATCCGGGGTACAATCCTGCTCTGAAGACAAGGGCGCTTGAACCCTTAATGAAGGAAGGTGGAGTAGGAGTAAAAAATATAGATGAAATATGGTTTACGCATAATCACCCCGATCATACGGGACTCGCTTATTACCTGCTTCAGGAGAAACAAATGAAAATTGTTTGCCATCCACAGGGGAGAAACTTTATTGAGGTAGAACCTCCTATAGAAGGTATCATTGAGAGAGAGAAAATAGACAGCGAGATTTTGGAGAGGCTGTATCCGACAGATATAAAAAGAAGGAAAAGAATCGAGGCTCTGGTTCGTTATCTCGTAAAATTTTACGCACGTTTTCTTACTATAGATAGTCATGCGGTAAAAGCGGATGAATGTTTTTCTGATGGGGAAGTCCGACATGGCGTTAAAGTTGTTTTTCTACCAGGTCATACATTTGACGGAGTTGGATTTTCTGTTGGCTCTACTCTTATTACAGGCGACCTTATAGCGACTTTTTCTTTCAAGCGGCCTGCAGTTTTGAACGTTCCGTCTTCCGATATCGATGATGCAATTTCTTCGTTGAAGAAAATCATTGAAATATCGCCCACGTTAATATTACCGGGGCACGGGAATTACTCCAAGATTAATGTGAATTTTGTGCATGAAATTTATAGTAGAACTGTTAAGTTAAGAGAAAAAGGAATTCTGTTGGTGCGAAATTCTCATTCGTTTATCCCTTATGCTCTGGGATTACAAAAAATTCTTCCGCTTTTTACTATACGTGTTCAGGAAAGGCTGGCTCTTTTATATATTATTTATAAGAGCTATGTTAGGAGTCAGATGAGACGCAGATGAACGCAGATTTTTATGATTTGAGTCAACTATTTTTTGAACCAAATTTTATTTTTATGGTGTTTTTTATGTCTAAAAATTAACTTGACAGATGGGATATTATAGATAGATTTTATTAGCCAGATTGTAAAAACGAAAATATTGGGAGGGTTAGTAATGCATAAAAAATTCGGTTTGATTCTTTTTATAATTTTTGGATTGTTGTTTGTGATGTGTACCTCAAATATAAGGTCCGACGGGAAAAGTGAAGAATTTACTATAAAAACTGGAGTCAATGTCAGTCACTGGTTATCACAGAGCAAGAAAAGAGGAGAAGAGAGAAGAAATTATATTACAAAGGCTGATTTTGACACAATCGCCTCCGTAGGATTCGACCATGTAAAAATACCCATTGATGAGGAACAGATGTGGGATGAGGAAGGAAATAAAGAAAAAGAAACTTTCGAGCTTCTTCATAACGCAATCAATTGGGCTCTTGCGGCTAATTTAAGGGCAATTGTGGATTTACATATTATTCGCTCTCATCATTTTATTGCAGAAACGAATCCTTTGTGGACCGAGCCCGCCGAACAGGAAAAGCTAATCGATTTGTGGAGACAGCTTTCTCTGGAATTGAAACAGTATCCAAATAATATGGTGGCCTACGAAATCCTTAATGAAGCTGTTGCAGATGACCCGGAGGACTGGAATAATCTCCTGGGCGAAGTTATTTCGGAAATCAGATTAAAAGAACCGGAGAGGAAAATAGTCGTCGGCTCAAATAGATGGCAGATTGCTTCGACTTTTCCCGATTTGAAAGTTCCTGAGAAGGATAGAAATATTATTTTGAGTTTCCATTTCTACGATCCTCAAGCTCTTACGCACCACAAAGCACCGTGGAATGTGATGTGTGAATATACCGGAGAAGTAAATTATCCGGGGCAAATTGTTGATACGTCACATTATAAAGAACTTTCGGGAGTGGCGGTTGCGGCTATGAGAGAATATGCAAACGGTTATTTTACAAAAGATACGTTGGCAAAAATAATGGCTCCTGCGATAAAAGTGGCAAAGGATAAAAAATTACCTTTATTTTGCGGAGAATTCGGAATTTATCCTACTATTCCAGAAGATATTGCCCTGCGATGGTATGAAGATGTTTGTGATATTTTTAATTCTAATAATATAGCTTATTGTCAGTGGTGCTATAAAGGAGATTTCCCTGTTGTAGGTGAAAACAGTGTTCCAAATCGTAGACTGGTATCGGTCTTAACAGCTAAGTAGAAATGAGAGAAGGATATGTTAAACAGTAAGAAAAAAGGAGGTTTAGTATGAAAAGGTTTATGCTTTTATTTGTATTGTTTGTGATTGTTTGTTTTTTGGCAACAGGCTGCGGCAAAGGAGAGGAAAAGGCAGGAGAGACGAGTGCGAAAAAACAAGTGGAAAGTAAAGAAAAAGCAGAAGATCTTTTGTTGACGGAAAAAGAAGTTATAGCTTTTATTGACGCGTATCCGGTTTTTGTTGAGATTACCAAGCAAAAAGAGAAGGAAGTTGAACCCCTAGCAGACAAGAGAAGCCCTTTGAGTGGTATGAAGTTTGCTGAAGAGTTTAAGGAATACGCAGAAGAAATCGAAGGTGCTTTAGAGAAATATGGTTTTACCCTTGAAAGTTTTGGCGCAACTCATAATAAAATTTTGGGTGCTATTGTTTATAGTCAAATGGAATCAGCCACCGGCGGGATGATGAAAAAGATGCTTGATAATCCCAATGTACCCGAAGAGCAGAAAGAGGAGATAAGGAAAAACCTAAAAGAGACTGAGGAATCCGAAGAGATGAAAGCCTGCAAAGCAAATTGGGAAATTGTAGAAAAACATAAGAGCCAAATAGAGAAATTATTTAAAGAGAAATAAAGATTAGCAATTAGCTCTTAGCCTTTTGCTGTAAAGTTAAAGGCTGACTGCAAAAAAATTACAAATGTAGAGCTTGTAGTTAATGTAGGAATAAGAATCATGAGAACTACAGGTTCTACATTTTTTACATGTTAAAAAATTTGGGTTTTTTATCAAACAAAAACGTATTTTTTTTCTCTTTGTGTTCTTTGTGGTTAATTTATTATGTAAGTTTTTAACTTAGATAAGAAAGCTTACCGGAGTAGAAGACTTTTTCGGTATCTTCGTTTTTTATTTTTATTCCACCGTCTGCCTGTATTGCCACTACTTTACCGGAGAAGGTTTCTTTCCCGTCGTTTATTTTAACTTTTTCGTTTAAATCGCCGCTTAGTTTAATATATTTTTTGTGTATTTCTTCAAGATTATTTCTGCCTTTCGCGATTTCTTTAATTATTTCTTTAGCAATTAATTCGGTATCGAGTTCTTTATGTAAGGTTTCTTTTGAAGTAATTACAATATCTTTAAGAGGTATAGGGAAATCGGATTTGCTCAGATTGAGGTTTAAACCTATTCCTATTATAAATTTACCCTGTACTTTTTCAATAAGAATGCCGCCTAATTTTTTCCCTTTTAAGATTATGTCGTTTGGCCATTTAATGTTAGTCAAAAGATTATGTTTTTCGAGCGCCTCACATACTGCGGTCGCGCAAAGTAAAGAGAGAGCTCCTTCGGTACCTGTAAACTTTTCAAGTAATATTGAAAACCACAAGCCTCCTTTGGGAGAAAACCAATCTTTAGAATTCCTTCCTTTTCCTGAATTTTGTATTTCCGAAATGAAACTATCGAGGTCTTGGAGTTTTGATAAACGCTTTTTCATCCACTCGTTAGTTGAATCGACTTCCTTTGTTTTTATTAATCTTGGCATAAATTGCTCCTAAAACAATATTATAGTATATAAATCGGATTTCGCAATCTTTTTAAAAAACTTTTTTTAATCACTAAACAATCGAAAGACACTAAATTTTTATTGTTTTTTGTTATGTCTTAAAAACATAATTTTCGGAGAAAGCGTTGATATTTCTCTGTAAGATATTTCTACCCGCCCAGTTAACAGGAGTGTTTCCAAACAAAGCCTTAAATTCCTTATCAGATAAAGATTGAAGGGTTTCAATGGATGGGTTTATTATTCTTTCATCTGGTATAAATTCTTTTGTTTTTGTGGTTTTTGCATTCGAGTTGAAAGGGCATATTTCCTGGCATATATCGCAACCGAAAATGAAAAAATTATCTTGCGTTGGGAACCATGGCGGCAGGGCGCCTTTTTTCTTAACGGTTTGAAATGCCGTGCATTTCTCTATGTTAAGAGAGTAAGGTGACTTTAGAGCTTTACTTGGGCAGGAAAGAAGACAAAGCTCACAGTCCTGGCATTTGTTCACTCCCTTTTTGTCTTTTTCTAGTTCAATATCGAGAAGTATTTCTCCCAAGAATATCCAGGATCCGAATTCTTCTGTTATAAGCAGCGTGTTTTTCCCAATCCAGCCGAGACCCGCTCTCTCGGCTAACTCTTTTTCAAGAATAGCTCCGGTGTCCGTGTAGTACTTGATTTTTTTTGTTTTTGTTTCTTCTTTTATAAATTTCGATAATAGGGATAATTTTTCTGAGAGAATAGTATGGTAGTCCACTCCAAGAGCATATCTCGATATTCTTACCTCTTCTTTTTGTAACGGAGGGAAAGTGCCTTGCCAGTAATTCACACCCAGTACTAAAACGCTTTTCGCCCAGGGAAACTTTGTGCCGGGGAAAAGTCTTTCCTCTTCTGTCTCTTTTAGATATTTAATGTCTCTATTCACGGCTTTTTCTATCGAACTTCTGTATTCCTTTTGATAAATAGAGGGTTCTAAATCGGTTATTCCTACAAGGTCAAATCCAATTTCTCCCGCTTTTTCTTTTATTTTGTTTTCCGTATTCATAGTTGTTCTTGTAAAACTTCAAGAATAGTTTGTATTTTGAACCCCCGGCGTTCAAGATATTGAAAGATTTTTTTCTTTGAAGCCTTATTGTGACCATATTTTTTGACTGCTTTTTCGAAAGCTTTTAGGGCGTTTTCTTTCTCATCGACAGATTGCAGTAAATTTTCTATTGCAGATTCCTCAATACCCTTACCCTTTAATTCCATTTTAAGAGCAAAATTGCCTTTAGGATTATTTTTGTTTCTGTCTTTTATCCAGGAAGTAGCAAATCTGTAGTCGTCGATTAGATCGGCTTTTTCGAAGTCGTCTAACACTTCTTCTGCGATCTCTTCTTTGACTCCTTTATTGGTAAGGTAATCTTTTATTTCCTTTTTAGACCTTTCCCTATATGAAATGTAATTTCTAACCTTTTCTTTTGCGTCCGTTATTACTTCAAATTCTTTTATTAAGTAGATTTCGCCGGGTGCTATTTCTTTGTTTTCGTAAAGGTGGAATTTTGTTACTGTGTCTTTGTATAGACCTAAGGAAAACTCACCGTCGATATATATATTGACTCTATTTTTCTTCTTCTTCTGCTGTTCTATCCTGGTTATCTTGCCCATGGCCGATTTTTAGCTCTTCTCTTATTTTGTTTTCTAATTCTTCAGATATTTTGGGATTTTCTTTGAGGAAAAGCTTTGCGTTTTCTCTTCCCTGTCCGAGGGAGGTTTCCCCGTAATTATACCAGGCGCCGGATTTTTCGACCATGTTTAAAGACTGCCCGAAATCGATAAGCTCTCCTTCTTTTGATATACCTATACCGTACATTATGTCAAATTCTGCTTCTTTGAAAGGAGGAGCCAGTTTATTTTTTACCACTTTAACTTTTACCCTTATTCCAATTGAATCGTTTCCTTGTTGTAAAGTGCTGATTTTCCTGATGTCCATCCTAACCGAAGCGTGAAATTTTAAAGCCAGTCCTCCCGGCGTTGTGTATGGGTTTCCAAAAGAAATACCGATTTTTTGTCTAACCTGATTTATAAAAACGGCAGAGGTCGAAGCTTTGCTTAAAACACCTGTCAATTTTCGTAAAGCCTGAGACATAAGACGCGCTCTAAGACCCATGTGGGCATCCCCCATTTCACCCTCAATTTCGGCTTTTGGTACAAGAGCTGCGACCGAGTCGATTATTATTAAGTCTACCGCTCCGCTTCTAACCAGCATTTCTGCTATTTCTAGAGCTTCCTCTCCAGTGTCGGGTTGAGATATCAATAAATCTTCCGTATTCACACCTAGCTTTTTAGCGTACTGGGGGTCAAGGGCGTGCTCCACGTCTATAAAAGCTACCGTTCCTCCTCTTTTTTGCGATTCGGCGGCAATATGGAGAGCAAGAGTTGTCTTACCCGAGGCTTCCATACCGTATATCTCGATGGCTCTTCCTCTGGGTATTCCTCCTATTCCCAGTGCGGCATCCAGGGAAAGAGAGCCGGTAGGTATTATGGGCACTTCTATTGTTTTTTTGCTGCCCAATTTCATCAAAGCTCCGTCTCCGTATTGTTTGTTTATTTTGCTTATTACTGAATCGATAGCTTTTT
>CAYRCN010000068.1:0-8790 GCA_964422805.1 uncultured bacterium
TTTTTCTGAAATCTTCCTTGCCCACACCACAAACCGGGCAAACCCAGTCATCGGGAATATCTTCAAATGCTGTTCCCGGAGCAACTCCACCATCGGGATCGCCCTTGGCTGGGTCATATATATAGCCGCAGAACGTACATTCGTATTTAGCCATGTTTCCTCCTTTTTTCCATAGTTACTAAGACACCAAGAAAAAAGCTGTTTTTATTTTTTAGTTACAATATTTTTGCGTCTTGGCGTCTTTGCCTCTAATTTAATTCTTTTTTTCTATAAGTTGGGGCTGTCTTAGGTTCTTTGCCTTTTAGTTCTATGTGGTAATACGCATATGTCATAGGAACCTCATCCTGCAAAATATCACCTTCGGTAACCTTTCCAACGAATAATGTGTAACCTCCTAAATGCATAGAACTTTCTACTGCACATTCAAGATAAGCTACTGCGGAATCAGTTACTATCGGAGCTCCATTCTTACCTATTATGTAATCGTAATCTTTAAATTTGTCAATATCTCTCCCGCTTCTAAAACCAAAGTTTCCGATTAGCTTCATTGTACAACATTTGCCCAAAACAGAAACATTAAAAATCTCACTTTCGGAAACTAAGGCATGCGTGAGATTTTCTTTACTAAGGCAGACCGCTATTTTCGGCGGTTCGGCAGTTATCTGAAATACGACATTCGCTATTTGACCATTGAGTTTTCCTTTACTTTTCGTAGAAACGACATACACCCCGTAATTTAATGTATATAAGGCTTTTTCATTCATTAATGCTCACGTTTTCTTCTGCAATTTCTGCAAACACCTAAATAACATACACATTTCTCCTCAATTAGATGCCCGTCAATCTCTTCCTTTTCATTTACCAGAAGCTTCTTATCGAGATCGAAAACTTTACCGCATTTATTACATCTGAAATGAGGATGGAAATCTGCTTCTATATCATATCTGACTTCGCCTTCTCTTATTCTTACCGGTTTAAGTATACCTTTATCAGTGAAAAGTTTAACTGTATTGTATATAGTTGTCTTTGAGAGTGTAGGTATCTCTTTAAATATAATTTCATATATATCTTTGGCAGTAGGATGATCCCCATCGCACATAAGACATTCAAATATCTTGATTCGCTGTATTGAAGGTTTTATACCTTTTTCCTCTAAAATTTTCTTTATTTTCTCCATAACCCTAATAGAATAAGATAAATTCCAAATTTGTCAAGGGTTCAACATTGAAATGATTGTAAATACCCAAATGGGTACCCAAGCTATTAAGAAAAAAAGGCGACGTTTCGTATATTTAGTGTATTTTGTGGCTATTTTACAGTTAGTGCGTTAATGCGTAGAAGCGTAGAAAATAGGTATTAGGTATTTGGTTTTAGGTTTTAGGAAAAAATTAAAAATTCAACATTCAAAATTCAAAATTAATATCCTAATCTCCAACCCTCTAACGTTTTTGGGTCTTGGTGTCTTTGTGGCAAATAAACAGCAACTTTCCCGCCAAAGTAGCCGCGAATGCACTAAGGCACAAAGGAATTCAGCTCTGCCTTCAGAAATACAGAGCTCTTTCCTCTCCGATAGTAGTCGAATCTCCATGTCCCGGATAAACAATAGTCGAATCGGGTAAACTCATTAATTTTTCTCTAATACTTTTAAAAATGGCTCTTTCACTCCCTCCCGGAAACGCCGTATTACCCCAACCACCGGAAAACAAAGTATCGCCGGAAAAAAGATATTCCTCCAGTCTAAAACAGCAACTTCCTGGCGTATGACCCGGAGTATGAATAACTGAAATTTCTTTTCCGTCGAATGGGATATTTCCTCCGTCTTTAAGTTCTCTACTTACGATATCAATTCTATCAAAAGGATGTATAGCCACTTCCGCAGAAGTAGCTTTAACAACCGCAGACAATGCTCCAATATGGTCGAAATGATTGTGAGTTAAAAGTATCAGATCTATCTTCAAATCGCCGACCTCTTCCAATATTCTATCCACCTCGTCACCTGGATCTATTATAATGCCACACCCTTCTCCCGCGAGAATATAACAATTTGTCTGCAGCATTCCAACTACTATTCTTTTTATAAACATTTCATTTACAACTCCATTTAAACTATAAATATTTGAACCTAACGCTTTGTCAAGTATAAAACCCCCCAATTTTTTACCACAGAGAACACAGAGATTTTTTCGTTTGTCTTTACCACTCAACCACTTAACCGATTCGGAGAATCGATTAGACACGAAACTCGTAACTCGAAACCCTAATTCACACAAATACCATGGGGGTTTTTGTTTTAATTCAAAATTAAAAATTGAAAATTTAAAATTCTTAATTCTCGACTAATGACTAGTGACTATTGACAAGAGACTATACTACCTTGACAAATCTTATCAAAGGGGGGGTGTTGACAAATAGAAATTTGTAGATAATTATATATATAGATATTTTTATATCTGTAAAATAGTAAACAGGAGGAAAATATGAATAGAAGAGATTTCTTTAAGAAAGCTTTCTCTCTGATGGCTGTAGCCGGAATTTCTTCAATTACAAAATCAACTCCTCTATTCGCAGCGGAAAAAGATAGTGAAAACATAAAAATCCCGGATCTCATAGCGGTTAAAAACGGTACTCCTGAAAAAATGTTCGACGAAGGCATCAAAGCCTTTGGCGGAATGAAAAAATTCGTAAAGAAAGGACAAATAGTTGTAGTAAAACCAAATATCGCCTGGACTGCAAACCCTGAAGGAGCAGCAGACACAAATCCGGCATTAGTTAAGAGAATTATAGAACACTGCTTTGGCGCAGGAGCAAGTAGAGTCTATGTGTTCGACCATACATGTGATGATAGTTTTACAACTTACCGTGTTAGCGGTATTGAGAAAGCGGCAAAAGAAGCTAAGGCGACCGTAGTACAAGCAAACAAAGAGTCATACTACCAGGAGGTAAGAGTTCCGGGCGCCCATACCTTAAAGAACGTTAAAGTACACGAGTTAATACTGGAAAGCGATGTTTTCATTAATGTCCCTATACTAAAACATCACGGAAGTACCAGAATGACGTGTGCTTTAAAAAACCTTATGGGAGTAGTCTGGGATAGAGGTTATTATCACAGAACCGACCTTGACAGGTGCATTGCCGAATTTCCTTTATATAGAAAACCGGATCTTACCATAGTCGACGCTTACAATATATTGACGAATGGACCCAGATCCCGTTCCCTGAAAGACGTGGTTAAAAAGAGCATGCAACTTTTATCCAAGGATATGTTAGCACTCGACGTTGCTTCTTCGAAAATTTTGGGAGAAGAAGTAGAAAATATAAAGTATATAAAAATCGGCCATGATCTGGGTATTGGTAACAGCAATCTCGACGAATTAAATATAAAAAGAATTACCCTGTAGATGATAAAAGGGAAGTTAAAGCTTCTACGAGTATTGTTTGAGATCGTTCTTTTTGTTTTTATAATTTTTTCTTTCTTTCGCTTCTTACCCGAAAAGTTCAAAATAATACCTCTCAAAACCCAAATAATTCCTCTATTGATTTCTTTTCTTTCCGAAGGATTTTTTCTTTCCCTTCTATTACTCGTCTTATTTCTTTTATTAACCGTAATATTCGGAAGAATTTACTGCTCATTCTTTTGTCCCCTTGGAGGTTTTCAAGATATTCTCATAAGAATTAAAAGAAAAATAAAAAAGAAAACAAAATTTAATTATCACAAATCTTTAATACCGCTCAAACTAACAATACTTACTTTCACAATCATTAGCCTTATATCCGGAAGTCTTTATTTGATAGGATATCTGGACCCTTACAGTTTTTTCGGCAAGATAGTAAACTATTTAATAAAACCCGTTATAGTAATTGTTAACAACGGCGGAGAACTAATACTTAGAAAAGCTAACGTATACGCCCTTCATATAATGACACTTCAAACCGTAAGTCCCTTAGCCGTAACACCGTTTATATTGATTCTCGGAACAATAATATATCTTTCTTTAAAGAGAGGCAGGCTTTACTGTAATTCTATCTGTCCCTTAGGAACTTTCCTCGGAATATTTTCAATCCGCTGCTTATATAGAATAGAAATCGATAAATCGAGCTGCACCTCCTGCGGAATCTGCGAATCGGTTTGCAAAGCTGAATGCATAAATCCAAAAGATAAAACCGTAGATAATTCTTCCTGTATCAGATGCTTTAACTGTCTAAATATTTGTACTTTTTCGGCTATAAAGTATAAACCGGCTCTAAAAAAGAAAAAAACAGACAACAAAAAAACACAAAATTTATCGAGAAGAAATTTCCTTTACTCTTTCTTCGGTATCTTAGGTTTTTCGGGCATTAACTTCCTGTTGAGAAATAAGGAATACCCTATAAAACCCTATCTCCCGCCCCCTACTCCTCCGGGGAGTATCAGCCTTAAGGAATATATAAGTAAATGCACCGCATGTTATCTATGCGTTAACAATTGTCCTACCAATGTTCTTCAGCCCTCTTTATTTCAATACGGACTTAAAGGCGTCTTTATTCCTCACATGGATTTTTACAGCGGATACTGTTCTTATGATTGCACTAAATGCCTGGAACTGTGCCCTACCGACGCAATAATTCCACACACAAAAGAAGAAAAGAAAAAAATCCAGATAGGCAGAGTTAAATTCATTAAAGATTTTTGTGTTGTTTACAGGAACAATACTAACTGCGGTGCCTGCGCAGAAATATGTCCAACAGCCGCTGTAACGATGAAACCATATAAAGGATTGTTGCTTATACCTACGACAACCCCTTCATTTTGCATAGGATGCGGAGCCTGCCAGAACGTCTGTCCGGCTAAACCCGAAAAAGCCATAGTGGTAGAAACCAACATCGTACACAAAGAAGCAAAAAAACCTAAAAGGAAAAGAGCCGGTCAGCAAAAAGAAATACCGGAAGATTTTCCATTTTAAAACAGCTAAATATCATAAAGCATTGACAAATAAGTATTAATAAAATATATTCAAAGAAAAGAATCTTAATAATAGTAAATATTAAGGGAGAATTTAATTGAAATCGCTAAAAACTCTAACGGAAAGGAACAAAAAAATCCAGAAATTAAGGAAAAGCTTAAAGAACTATAAATCTGTTCTCGTTGCTTTTTCGGGCGGCTCTGACAGCAGCTTTCTTTTAAAAGCTGCTATAGATTTTTTAGGATCAGATAAGGTTATTGCAGTAACTGTAAAATCTGAATTTATACCGGAAAAGAAAATTTTAGAAGCTAAAAGTATAGCTGAAACAATTGGAGCCAAATGGATAACTATTGACATACCGGTACTTTCCGAAAGTAATCTAATTAAAAATCCTGCTAACAGATGCTACATATGTAAAAAAACTATATTGAAAAGTTTGAAGAAAACTGCAAAAAAAGAAGGCTTGAATCAGGTAATTGAAGGCACAATAATACAAGACAGCGAAAGATACCGGCCCGGAGTTAAGGCTGTAAGAGAGCTTAAAGTCAAAAACCCATTAATTGAAGCCGGTTTTTCCAAAGAAGAGATAAGAAAATTTAGTAGAAAATTATCTTTACCTACCTGGGATAAGCCATCTTTTACATGTCTTGCAACACGTTTCCCATACGGAACAAGACTTACAAAAAAGAATTTGGAGAAAGTAGCAACTGCAGAGGACTTCCTGGCAAACAAAACTTTTAAGCAGTTCCGGGTCAGATACCATGGAAACATAGCAAGAATCGAAGTCCCGGAAAAAGACTTCGATAAACTCTTATCACAGAGAAAAAATATAATCACAGAATTTAAAAAAATAGGGTACGACTATATAACTCTTGATATCGAAGGGTACCGGAGCGGCAGCATGGATATAGGTATAGAAAATGGATAAAAGTAAAATAAAAAAGTTACTCGAGGAAGTTAAAAAAGGGAATAAGAGTATAAAAGAAGCGTTAACAACTCTTGAAAACCTACCTTTTATGGACTTAGGTTTCGCGAAAATCGATTCACACAGGGAACTCAGAATGGGTGCCCCTGAGGCTATTTACTGCATAAATAAAACAACATCACAGATAATGCAGATAATAAAAAAGATGAAAAACGATTCAAATATTATAGCCACGCGCGTCCCCGAAAAATCGCTTAAAAAAATAAAAGATACTTACCCGGATGCGAAGATTTACGCTGAAGCAAACCTTGCTTTCATAGGCAAATTCCCAAAAAAGACTATAGGAAAAGCAATAATCGTAACAGCTGGAACTTCGGATATTCCGATAGCGAGAGAAAGCGAAGTGACCGCAAAATCGATGGGAATAGAGGTAGAAACAGTCTTCGATGTTGGAATAGCAGGAATACACCGAGTTCTAAGTATAAGAAACAAACTTAAAGAAGCAGACATTGCGATAGTAATTGCCGGTATGGAAGGAGCTCTTCCTTCCGTAATAGCAGGTCTAATAGATACTCCGATAATTGCAGTTCCAACCTCTGTCGGCTATGGCGCAAGTTTTAAAGGTATTTCTCCGCTACTTACCATGTTGAATTCATGCGCACCCGGTATCTGCGTTATGAACATAGATAACGGTTATAGTGCCGGATTCTTTGCAGCTGCAGTAATAAAGAAAATACGCGGCAAAGGAGAGGAATGAACAAAACAGATAAAAGGATTCTATATATAGACTGCTTCTCGGGAATAAGCGGCGATATGTTTTTAGGGGCTCTTCTTGATTTAGGTATAAATGAGAAAAAAATCATAAATAAAATATCTGAAATCTTACCGCCTGAAGCAAAAATAAAGATACGGAAAGAAAAAAGAGGAAATTTTACCGGTAAAAAATTTGAGGTTGAAGCATCAAAAAAGGCAACAAAAGAAAGACACTTAAAAGATATCGAAAAACTGCTGGATGATTCTAAATTAGAGAAAAAAATATTACAAAAGAGCAAAGAGATGTTTGAAGAACTGGCAGAAGTCGAAGCTGAAATCCATGGGGTATCAAAAGAAAAAATACATTTTCATGAGCTCGGCGCTATAGATTCAATAGCCGATATTGCGGGAGCCGTAATAGCCATCGAACTATTAAACGTAAATAAGATATATTTTTCTCCAATAAACGTCGGAACAGGCTCAACAAAAATAGAACACGGAACGGTGCCTCTTCCCGTACCGGCAACCGCAGAATTGCTTAAAAGATGCAAGGCTCCGGTTTATTCAACAGGAATTAATAATGAACTTGTTACTCCTACCGGCGCATTAATTATAAAACATTTCTCCGATTCCTTTTCCATGCCTAAAATGAAGATACAAAATATTGGTATAGGCTTTGGTTCAAAGGAACTTAAAGAAAGCCCGAATTTCCTGAGAGTAATAATCGGAACACTTGAAAAAGAATATTCCGAAAATGAAGTCCTAATTGAAACAAATATTGACGATATGAATCCGGAGTTTTTACCTTCCGTGGAAAAGAAACTTTTGTTATCAGGAGCTCTCGATGTTTTCCGGACACCGATTCAAATGAAAAAAGGACGAGGCGGATTTATACTATCAACACTCTGCGAAAGAAAAGATATCGACAAAATTGCTGATATTCTTTTTCATGAGACGACCACAATCGGCGTTCGAATTCATTCCATCGAAAGAAGAAAACTAAATAGAAAATCAAAAAAAATAAAAACCAAATTCGGAGAAGCTGAAGTAAAACTCGCATACTTAAATGGCAAACTGGTAAATATTTCTCCGGAATTCGACTCCTGCGAAAAAATTGCTAAGAAAACCGGACTACCCGTAAAAGAAATCTACGAAGAAGTAAAAGAAAAAGCGAAGAAAATATTTAAGAAGTAAGAAGCTAGGAGTTAGGATCCCCTCCCACCCTCCAAAAAATCATTGAACAACAAAGACACTGCAGTAATTATGAATTTTAAATGTTGAATGTTGAATTTTAAATTTTAAGTTTTTCATTCAAAATTCAAAACTCAAAATTCAAAATTATTTAATCTTATCCCCCACAGTTGCTTTTATGATATCACACTGCTTTATGCCTGTGGTCGCGCGCAGCTTATTAAAAAACTTATGAATTTCCCTTGCTTTTCCTCTGACACTTATTATTTCCATACAATTGTCATGATCCATATGTATGTGTTGTGTGGAAATCACAAGTTTATAAAAATGATGCTGGATCTCGGTTATCTTTTCGGTAAGATGGTGTTTATGATGGTCATAAACAAGCAAGATACCTCCGCAAACCTCGTCTTCTTCCTTCCACTCCTCCTCTACAAGTCTTTCCCTGATCAAATCTCTTATTGCTTCTGAGCGGTTTATATAACCTTCCTCTTCTATAAGTCGATCAAACTTAACCACAAGTTCATTATCCATGGAAACACCAAATCTAATAAGCTTTCCCATCAGTATAACCTCAATTTCTCACACTGAGACACAAAGATATTATAGTAATTATGAATGTTGAATGTTGAATTCTAAATTTTAAGTTGTTCATTCAAAATTCAAAACTCAAAATTCAAAATTATTTAATCCTACTTACTATCTAACCTACTGCTGAAAACGAACCGGGAAGGAAAGAGGAACCGCAACCGCTTTATTTCCCTGTCTTGCAGGTGAAAATTTTAACTTCTTTGCGTTTTCAACAGCAACTTTATCCAGAATTGGATGGACCGACCTAACAAGAGTCACATTTGTGACATTACCTTTTTCATCTATCCATAACTGCAGATAAACAGTACCGCTTAACCCCAGAGTCTTAGCTACTTCCGGATAAGTAAACGGTACCTTGTCAAGATTCAAAGGTTTAGGAGGAACTTCATG
>CAYRCN010000069.1:0-8498 GCA_964422805.1 uncultured bacterium
CATATAACAGTAGTAGTTGATAAACGAGGAGAGAAATAATGGGTCAAAAGACACATCCGATAGGGTTTAGAGTAGGGGTAAATAAGGACTGGAAGTCAAGGTGGTTTTTTGGCAAGAAATTCTCCGGACCTTTAAGGGAAGATATTAATATAAGAAAATATTTAAACTCCGAACTTAAGGATGCCTGGATAGCGGGGATAGAAGTGGAGAGGACAGTCGAGACAGTAAGAGTTATAATTGAGACAGCAAGACCGGGGATGGTAATAGGTAAGGGTGGGGAAGAAGTTAAAAGGATCCGGGGTAAGTTAAATGAAATGTTGGGAAAAAATGTTTATCTTGATATTAAGGAATGTAAGATGCCTGAGCTGAATGCCTCACTTGTTGCACAAAATGTGGCCAGGCAAATTGAGAGGAGAGTTCTGCAGAGAAGAGCAATGAAAAGAGTTGTTGAAGAAGCCATTAAAATGGGCGCAGCTGGTATAAGAGTCCAATGTAAGGGAAGACTCGGGGGCGCTGAGATAGCCAGAAAAGAATGGTATCTTGAAGGTAGTGTTCCTCTTCATACAATAAAAGCTAATATTGATTATGCCCAGGAAACAGCAAATACCAAATCAGGAACTATAGGTGTTAAGGTTTGGATTAACAGGGATTTTTGATAATTATGTTGATGCCAAAAAGAGTTAAGCATAGAAAAAGACAAAGAGGAAATCTAAAAGGTAAGGCAACAGCATCTATCTGTTTAGATTTTGGAGATTTTGGTCTCAGGGCGGTCGAGTCGGGTTGGATTTCTGCTCACCAGATAGAAGCAATGCGAGTTACTGTAGCTCATTATTTGAAAAGAGCGGGTAAGTTATGGATAAGAGTTTTCCCTGATAAACCTGTGACCCAGAAGCCCGCAGAAACACGTATGGGAAAAGGCAAAGGAGAGCCTGTTTCTTGGGTTGCACCCTGCCGAAAAGGACGGATCATTATAGAATTGGAAGGTGTTACTGAAGAAGAGGCACGAGAAGCTTTAAGAAGAGCAAGTTCGAAATTACCTATTAAAACCAGATTCATAAAGAGAGAAGGAGTTATGTAATGCAAGCAAAAGAGCTTCGAGAGATGACTGATGCGGAGTTGAATTCATTAATGCATGACTTAAAGGAGGAGTTGTTTACCTTGCGTTTTGAAAAAGCAAGGGGAAAACTGAATAATCCTTCTCGCTTCAAACAGATAAAAAGGGAAATAGCAAGGCTTGAAACGGTTTTTAATGAAAAGGAGAGACAAAGTGGCTTGGAAGGTGGGTAGAGTTGTTTCGGTTGCTCCGTCAAAGACAGTAGTTGTTTTGGTGGAGAGAAGAGTTCAACATCCGGTTTATAAGAAATATATTAGAAAGAGGAAGAAATTTTACGCTCATGACGAAAACGAAAAAGCCTCTTTAGGAGATTTGATTCGTATAGTTTCAACTCGGCCCCTTTCAAAACTTAAAAGATGGAGAGTTGATAAAATTATTGAGGCGGCAGAGGTGAAAAAGTGATTCAGCAGGAAACAAAATTGAAAATAGTAGATAATACAGGTGGAAAAGAAGCTTCTTGTATCAAAGTTTTAGGAGGTTCAGGTAGAAGATATGCGGCATTGGGTGATATTATAGTTGTTAGTGTTACTAAAGCTACGCCTAGGTCTTCTGTTGAAAAAGGTTCTGTTCATAAAGCTGTTATAGTTCGTACAAAAAAGGAAAGAAAAAGAGACGATGGTACTGCTGTAAGATTTGATGATAATGCCTGTGTTTTACTCGATGCGAATAAGGAGCCAGTTGGTACCAGAATCTTTGGTCCCGTTGGTGAAGAATTAAGGGATATGGGATTTATGAGATTGATTTCGCTTGCTGCGGAGGTGCAATAATAATGAAGATAAAAAAAGGAGACGTAGTTTTAGTAATTTCGGGTAACTACAAAGGTAAGAAAGGAAAAGTTAGGGAAGTAATAATCAAGGATTATAGACTTGTTGTTGAAGGGATAAACTTGCGAAAATTTCATAGAAAACCCAGAAAAACCGGAGAACCCGGTGGAATTTTAGAAAAGGAGCTTCCCATTTCTATTTCTAAAGTGAAATTGGTATGTCCCTCTTGCGGTGAGCCTACGCGGGTTGGTTTTATGTTTCTTGAAGATAAGCGGAAGGTTCGTTATTGCAAGAAATGTAATGAGATAGCAGACAAGGTATAAGAATGAAAAATAAGCCAAGATTGCAAAAATATTATCAAGAAGAAATAAATAAGGGACTTCTGGAAAAATACGGGAATTGTATGAAAGTTCCCAGATTGCAAAAGATTGTCGTCAATTGCGGTTTAGGTAAATCCGCAAAGGATCGCAGCGTATTTGAATCTGCTATTGAAAGTTTAAAAGAAATAACAGGGCAGAAACCTATAACTACCCGCGCCAAAAAATCTATTTCTACTTTCTATTTAAGAAAAGGTGATCCTGTGGGTTTGAAAGTCACTTTGAGAAAACAACGAATGTTTGAATTTTTGGATAGACTTGTAAATGTTGCAATTCCGAGGATTCGTGATTTCAGGGGCTTGGATCCCGATTCTTTTGATGGCAGGGGGAATTATACTCTTGGTATTTCAGAACAGTTTATTTTTCCTGAGATTGATTATGATAAAGTTAAAGAGGTGATAGGTATGGATATTTCATTAATTACAACAGCCGAAACTGATGAAGAGGCATTGGAATTGCTTAAAAGGTTTGGGCTACCATTTAGACTTAAAAAGGGAGCATAATGGCCAGGAAAGCATTAATTGAGAAGGTTAAGAAAACTCCTAAATACTCGACTCGCAAGGTTAATAGATGTTTCAGATGTGGAAGAAGACGTGCTTATATGCGTGATTTCGGATTATGTCGTTTGTGTTTTAGAGAGCTTGCTCTTAAGGGAGAAATTCCCGGCATTAAAAAAGCTTCCTGGTAGGAGGTTGTTTTGTTGACAGATCCGATTGCTGATATGATTACACGCATTAGAAACGCAGTTTATGCAAGACATAGACATGTTGAAGTTCCTGCTTCAAATATGGCGAAAGAGATAACGAGAGTGCTTTTAGAAGAAGGATATATTGGTAATTTTGAGTTTATTGAGGAAGGTAATCAAGGAGTGGTAAGAATTACGCTTAAATATATAAAGGATGAATCCCCGATTCATGAAATCAAGAGAATTTCCAAACCTTCCAGAAGAATTTATGTTGGAAAAAAAGAAATTCCTCTTGTTAAGAGAGGTTATGGTATTTCTATTCTATCTACTTCAAAAGGCATAACAAGCGATGCCGAGGCCAGAGCCGAGGGTGTTGGCGGTGAGCTTTTACTGCAAGTTTGGTAAGGAGGATTAATGTCTAGAGTTGGGAAGCAACCAATTTCTGTTCCTGAAGGTGTAGATATTAGAATCGAGGATAGAAAAGTAAAGGTAAAAGGGAAAAAAGGAGAGTTGGAAACAATTATTCCCCGGGGAATTAGTGTAAAGGTAAATGACGGTAAGATTATCGTGTCGGTAGAGAGTGGGGCAAAGGAGAATAATTCTTTCTGGGGTCTGGCTCGTTCTTTGTTAAATAATATGGTTATAGGTGTAACAAAAGGTTTTACTAAAACACTTGAGATTCGAGGTAGAGAGTACCGCATGAATTTGAAAGGTAAAGATTTGGAACTTGATCTTGGATATTCGCACCCAATAAAAGTTACACCCAAAAGGGGAATCGAATTTAAGGTAGAAGAGACCAAGCTGACAGTTAGTGGTATTGATAAAGCTTTGGTAGGAGAACAGGCGGCTGAGATTAAAGCTTTGCGGCCTGCTGAAGTTTATAAAGGCAAAGGGATAAGATATGATGGTGAATATATTATTCATAAAGAAGGTAAGAGAGGCTTATAGTGGGCGAGTTTGAAAGAAGTAAAATTAGAAGATTAAAGAGAAAAATGAGAACGCGGAGTAAGGTTTTTGGAAATCCCGAGAGACCCCGGTTATCAGTTACAAGGACAAACAAGCATGTTTACGCTCAAGTAATTGATGATTTACAAGAGCGTACCTTAGTACAGGCGAGTACGCTGGATAAAGAATTACGCAGTAAAATAAAAGGTAAGACATTAAAAGAGAGATCAAAAGAAGTTGGACTGTATTTAGCTAGTAGGTGTAAGAAAAAGAAGATTGATAAGATAGCTTTCGACAAAGGTAGATTTTGTTACCATGGTTGTATTAAGAACCTGGCAGACGGTGCGAGAGAAGGAGGTTTAAAATTTTAAGCGGATTTACAAAGTCACGAATGAAAGTAGACCCCAGGGATTATGAACTCGAAGAGAAAGTTGTTCATATTGGTCGTATTTCTAAAGTGGTTAAAGGCGGAAAGAAATTCCGATATTCTGCATGGGTTGTGGTAGGTGATCGACAGGGCGTTGTTGGATACGGTCATGGTAAAGCGGATGAAGTACCTGCAGCGATCCAAAAGGCAGTTAAGGGTGCTAGAGGTAGATTGATTAGAGTTCCAATTGTTGGGACTTCAGTGCCTTATTTAATAACTGCGAAATATAAATCAGCCGAAGTTATGATTAAACCTGCTGCTCCTGGAACTGGTGTTATTGCTAATGATAAATTGAGAGCAATATTCGAACTTGGCGGATATCAGGATGTTTTAACTAAGTGTTTTGGTTCTAAGAATCCTTTTAATAATATTATTGCAGCTTATAATGGTTTGTTGTCAATGCGAACTCCCGAAGAATTTGCCGAACTTAGAGGCAAATCGATTGAGGAAATCTTAAAGGAAAGAAGGAAAACGATTAAAGAGAAAGATGCTGCGGATTAAACAGATAAAAAGTGGTATTGGATCTAACAAAAGACAGAAAAGAACATTAAAAGCTCTTGGATTAAAGAAGTTAGGCGATTTTGTTATCCATGAGGATAATCCTGTTATTAGAGGGATGATCAAGAAAGTATCTCAACTCGTGGAAACGGAGGAAGTTAGTGGGAATTGAATTAAGTAAACTTAAACCACCTAAAGGTAGTCGAAAAAGTAAGAAAAGAGTTGGTCGAGGCCCCGGTTCCGGTATGGGGACTTATTCTACACGTGGTTTAAAAGGACAAAATGCCCGGAGTGGAGGTGGAGTCAGAGAGGGTTTTGAGGGTGGCCAGACACCTCTTATAAAAAGAATACCTAAAAAGGGTTTTAATAGAATAAGAAGTTCTAAGATATCGATTATTAATACAAAAGAACTTAACAGATTTAAGAAAGGAGAAGAAATAACCGTTGAGAAGCTGAAAAAGTTTGCTCTTGCCGGGAAAAAAGATAAAATTAAAATTCTTGGTTACGGT
The DNA here is from genome assembly GCA_964422805.1 of uncultured bacterium. Classification (GTDB taxonomy): domain Bacteria; phylum Hydrothermota; class UBA3072; order UBA3072; family UBA3072; genus JAFGHJ01. The sequence goes on from CAYRCN010000069.1 coordinate 5,320, forward strand.
GATATCGATAAAAATTTAAAAGTACATGCTCATGAGTTTTCAAAATCTGCTAAAGAAAAGATTAAAAAAGCGGGAGGAGAGGTAGTAAAGGATGCTTGATGTTTTTCGAAATCTCTGGAAAGTCGGAGATATAAGAAAAAGAATTCTTATTACACTGCTTATGCTGGCTGTATACCGATTAGGTAGTCATATCCCGGCACCTGGAGTTAATATAGCAGTACTTACTGCTTATTTTGATAGAATGCGAGGTTCGGTACTGGGACTTTTTGATCTATTTGTGGGTGGAAACTTAAGCAGAGCCACAATATTTGCTCTCGGTATCATGCCTTATATAAGTGCTTCAATTATACTTCAGATTTTAGGCGCTACAATTCCTTATTACCAGAGATTATCAAAGGAGGGTGAAGAAGGAAGACGTAAAATGACTCAACATATAAGATACCTTACAGTAGGTATAGCTCTTATTCATTCTTCCTCATTTTCTATCTTTTTGCAAAATCTTTCCGTTAGTGGGATTCCTGTTTTACCAAACCCCACTCTTTTTGTTAAATTTTCGATAATTGTGACAATGACAGCAGGTACTATTTTCCTTATGTGGCTTGGAGAGCTTATAACTGAAAATGGGATAGGTAATGGGGTTTCACTTCTTATTATGATGAGTATTCTTGCGAGGATACCGACACAGATGTTACAATTCTGGCAGATGTTGGTGGCAGGGACAATAAGTTGGATACTTGGATTCGGTTTCGCTGTATTTGCCGTTTTGGTTGTTGCCGCAGTTGTTCTTGTTACACAGGCGCAAAGAAGGATACCTGTTCAGTATGCAAAGAGAGTCAAAGGCAGAAAGGTTTACGGCGGGCAATCTACTCATTTGCCGCTTAATGTTAATACCGCTGGTGTTATTCCTATAATATTTGCTCAGTCAGCCCTGATGATTGTTCCGACTTTCGCTGGATTTTTTAAGGGTAAAGTATGGGCAGATTGGATAGTGAACGTTCTTTCTCCGAGTGGATTTCTGTATAACGCTTTATTTGTTATTTTAATAATAATGTTTGCATATGTTTATACCGCAATTGTAATAAACCCTCAGGATCTTGCGGCAAATCTGAAAAAATATGGGGGTTTTATACCGGGTATCAGACCGGGTAGGAATACAGCCGAGTATATTGATAAAACAATTGCGAGAATAACATTACCCGGTGCCACCTTTTTTGGGATTATTGCCGTTCTTCCTGTCATTTTAACAACGAAATTTAGATTGCCTTTTTATTTCGGAGGTACTTCAATTATTATTATAGTGGGAGTTGCTCTGGATACTGCCAGACAATTAGAGTCGCAACTCCTTATGAGACATTATGATGGTTTTATGAGGAAAGGCAGAATTCGAGGGAGAAGATAGATGATAAGGTTAGTTTTTCTTGGGCCTCCAGGAGTTGGTAAAGGCACGCATGCTGGTCTTCTGGCTAAAAGTTTAAAAATAACACATTATTCAACCGGGGATATATTCAGGGAGATATTAAAAGGGTCTTCTCCTTTGAGTGAAAAACTTGATAAATATGTCAATTCGGGAAAGCTTGTCCCCGATGAAATAGTTTTTGAAACTGTCAGAGAGGTACTTTCAAATGAAGAGAATGAAAACGGATGGTTGTTGGATGGTTATCCTAGAAATAAGAATCAGGCTGAATTATTGGACGATTTTTTATTAAGTAGGGACGAAGAATTAGATTTTGCCGTTTATCTTTATGCTTCTACGGAAGTACTCGTAAAGCGTTTGACTAACAGAAGAGTATGTTCTGATTGTGGAGCTATTTATAATCTAGTTAATCATCCTCCAAGAAAAGAGGGTGTATGTGATAAATGCGGCGGGATTTTAATTCAGAGGGAAGATGACAAGAGTGAAACTATAAAGAAAAGAATATCGATATTTGAAAGAGAATTCGAACCCTTAAAAGAGTATTATGAGGATGCAGGTATACTTGTTAAGATTTCTGCCGAGGGTGATTTAGAGCGGATTGCCGGCAGGATTAAGGAAGGATTGAGGATTGGCTAAAAAGGACATAGTAAAAGTGAAAGGCGAAGTAGTAGAAAAATTACCTGATTCTAAATTTAGAGTGAAATTGGATCTGGATAATCAGCCTATTATACTTGCTTATTTGTCGGGTAAGATGAAAATGAATTATATAAAGATCGACATTGGCGACATTGTGGATGTTGAGCTTTCTCCTTATGACCTTACTAAAGGTAGGGTTGTTTATAGAGAGTCATAGGAGGCATAGATGAAAGTTAGAGCATCGGTTAAAAAGTTGTGTAAGGAGTGTAAAATAATAAGACGCAAAGGTAGAATTTATGTGGTTTGTAAAAATCCTAAACATAAACAGCGACAAGGGTAGGAGGTGATATGCCGCGAGTAGCCGGAGTTGACTTACCTGCAGAGAAGCCTGTTCAAATTGGTTTGACAGCGATTTTTGGCATTGGTAGGCGTACTGCCCTCAAGATTATTGAAAAGGTTGATATTGAAAAAGGTAAAAGAGTTAAGGATCTGACAAACGAGGAAGTTGATAAAATCAGGCATTTAATTGAAGGTGAATACAGGATAGAAGGTGAATTGAAATCCGAGATCAGACAGAACATAAATCGTTTGAAAGATATTAAATGTTATCGTGGAATACGACATAAAAAGGGTTTGCCAGTACGGGGTCAGCGCACAAGGACTAACGCAAGGACAAGAAAAGGTCCAAGAAAAGGAGCTGTTGCCCTTAAGAAGAGAGAAATTAAAAAGTGAGGGGGATCAGTGGCTAAAAAGAAAGCAAAGGACACAGGAAAGAAGAAAAAACTAAAGGCACCAGAATCAGGTATTGTTCATATACATTCTACGTTCAATAATACCCTGGTTACCGTAACTGATAAACAGGGCAATACAATAGTCTGGACATCTGCAGGCAGCATTGGTTATAAGGGTACGCGTAAAGGAACGCCATATGCTGCTACAAAAGCGGCAGAGACGGCTGTTCGTAAAGCCATCGAAGCGGGTATGCGAACTGCCGAAGTGTGGGTTAACGGTCCCGGAAGAGGAAGAGAATCCGCAATCAGAACTGTGCAATCAGCAGGAATGAATGTGAGTGCAATTAAAGATGTTACCCCACTCCCCCATAATGGATGCAGACCCCCAAAGAAAAGGC
>CAYRCN010000070.1:0-8482 GCA_964422805.1 uncultured bacterium
GCTTGAAGTTCATAGAGATAGGGCTATGGTGCAGGTTTTTGAGGGTACCAGAGGCGTAGATATCCCGAAATCTACGGTTATTTTTCAGGGCAGGACGATTCAATTAGATCTCTCCCCGGATATATTGGGCAGGGTTTTTGACGGTATGGGAAGAGTTATCGATGATGGTCCTCCAATTCTGCCGGAAAAAAGAAGAGATATTAACGGGGAACCTATTAATCCTTACGCGAGAGAGTATCCTGATGAGTTCATTCAAACAGGAATTTCGACTATAGATGGTTTAAATCCGCTTGTCAGAGGGCAAAAACTGCCTTTTTTCTCCGGTTCCGGTTTACCCCATAACAAAGCAGCCGCACAGATAGTTCGGCAGGCAAAGGTTCTGGGGTCTGAAGAAAGTTTTGCCATTGTATTTGCCGCCATGGGAATTACCTTTGAGGAAGCGGAGTTTTTTAGAAACGATTTTGAGCAAACGGGTGCTCTTGAACGGGTTGTCATGTTTTTAAATCTTGCAGATGACCCCGCAATTGAACGAATATCCACCCCGCGAGCCGCATTAACCGCGGCTGAATATCTTGCTTTCGACCTTGAAATGCATGTGCTTGTAATTATTACCGATATGACAAATTACTGCGAAGCCCTGCGGGAAATTTCGGCTGCAAGAAAGGAAGTTCCGGGAAGAAGGGGGTACCCGGGTTATCTTTATACGGACCTTTCTACAGTATACGAAAGAGCAGGAAGAATAAAGGGTAAAAAAGGTTCTATAACTATGATGCCGGTTCTTTCGATGCCTGAAGACGATAAAACACACCCGATTCCTGACCTTACAGGTTATATTACGGAGGGACAAATCATCTTTTCTCGTTCCCTCGAAAGAAAAGGTATTTCTCCCCCTATTGATGTTTTACCTTCGCTTTCAAGATTGAAAGATAAGGGGATTGGTAAAGAGAAAACAAGAGAAGATCATGCCGATCTCTATAATCAGCTCTATGCTGCATATTCAAGAGGAAAGGAAGCTGAAGAGCTTTCTGTTATTCTTGGCGAAGCGGCTCTTTCAGAAATGGATAAGAAATATCTTGAATTTATGAATAGGTTCGAAAGCGAATATGTCAGTCAGGGTGAATATGAGAACAGAAGCGTGGAAGAAACCCTTAATTTAGGGTGGAAACTTCTCTCTGTATTCCCTAAAAAAGAGTTAAAAAGAATTAGAGATGAATATCTGGATAAATATTTTGCAAAGTTCGGTGGCAAGGAAGAGGAAGATAAAGAAGAGGAAGAAACCGAAGGAAAAAAGACGGAAGAGAAAAAAGATAAGCAGGAAAAGGATAAAGATAAGAAAACGAGAGATGGAAAAGATAAAAATAAAAAAGATAGTAAGAAGAAGAAAAAAAACTGAGTATAAAAATTGAAGGCAAGTAGGTAAATATGGCGATGCAAGTTAATGCAACAAGAATGGTGCTGCTCAGCCTTAAGAAGAGGCTCAATATTGCTAAAAGAGGGCACAAGTTATTGAAACAGAAGCAGGACGAGCTTCTTAGAGTGATTCAAAAAACCATCAATTTGCTTGCTTCCATGAGGAAAGAAGTTGAAGAGGAATTAGTCAAAGCTTTGAGGCAGTTCTTTCTCGCTCAAGCATATCAGGATAAAAATATCTTTGAAGGTTCCTTCTTGCTGCTTGATACAGATATTGAATTATCGCTGGAAAAGGAAAAAGTTATGAATGTTCCTCTTCCAAAGTATCAGAAAAGTTTAAAGGGTGAGATAGTTTCGTATGGATTTGCGATGACTTCTCCTACTCTTGACGTCGCATTATCAAGTTTGATGAAAGTTTTTGAGCGGTTAATTGAAATGGCACAGTTAGAAAAAAGAATCTCGCTTTTGGCAAAAGAAATGGATAAAACAAGGCGTAGAGTAAATGCGCTTGAGTATATACTTATTCCTGAAATTGAAAGTACGGTACGGGAAATTAATATGAAGCTTGAAGAGAGAGAGCGGGAAAAGAATTCAAGATTGATGATAATAAAGGATGTTATAAGAGGTTAATATGCCTATTCTGCTATTGATTTTGAGTGTTTCTCTTGCAGAAATCCGTGTGGATGCTCTTTTAGATACCACGGTTAAGTTGGTTTCTCTTTATCCCGAAATCGATGGTAATGATACTGTAGAAGTTTTGATATTTAATTTGACTAATAAAGAACGAAATAGAAGAGGTTTGAAAAGTTTAAAATTAGATGAAAGATTAAAGATAGCTGCAAGACAGCATTCAAATGATATGCTAAAGAAAAGCTATCTATCGCATACTTCTTCATTTGAAATTAGTAAAACTCCATTGCAGCGAATATACAATTCAGGATTGCCTGTCCTCGGTGTCGGTGAAAATGTGGCGGAGAATATTGGGGGCGCGGTTCCGCTGCTTTTAAAGAATAATCCCGATTCTCTTGTAAGGTTGGTTATGAAAAAATGGATGGAAAGTCCCGCACATAGAAAAAATATTTTAAGTCCCGATTTTTCACATATGGGAGTAGGTTCTGTTACAGAGGAAAATATGCATAAGGTTACTCAGAATTTCGCGGATGAGTTAGACTTTGAGATTGATAGTGTGCTGGCTAGAGTCGAACTAAACAAGTATCTACTGTTTTTTTATATGAGTTCTTTAATATCTGACATTCGTATTTTTATTGATGGTGATCCACTGGAAGAAGATTCCGTATATATTTATTCAGGGCTAATCGGTGTTCCTTTAGAGAGAGATTCAAGCTTGCATAAAGTTGAACTTTGTTTGAAAGAAAAACAATTTTACCGCTGCGGTGTAAGACTTTTTGTACACACGGGTCCTCCGATCGAGACCCTTTTTCAATCTTTTAGTTCGAGGTATAAATGAATATAGCCACGAAGGCACCAAGACACGAAGCTACCACCACTTATCCCATTTTTTGTTTTTTTATAATATTCTATATTTAAATTCTTACTTTGTGACTTAGTGCCTTGGTGGCTAAAAAAATACCCCCTTGCATTTCTTGAAAGTATTTATATTTTGTGAGCAGTGACCGTAAGATAAGTAGTCCAAAAGATAAACTTAAGTGTTTTTCCAAATGAAAAAAGGAGGAACTGTAATGGAAAAAATGGTATACTTCTTTGGTGAGGGTAAGGCAGAGGGTAATATTACAATGAAGAAAACTTTAGGTGGTAAAGGCGCTGGATTGGCAGAGATGACGAATATTGGCATTCCTGTTCCTCCGGGTTTTACCATTACTTCTCAGTGTTGTTTATATTATGAAAAGCATAAAAAATATCCGGAAGGTCTTGAAGATCAAATAGATGAGAATTTAAAGAAATTAGAAAATGCGATGGGGCAGAAGTTTGGGGCGTCCGATAAGCCTCTTTTAGTTTCGGTGCGTTCCGGAGCGGCTATTTCGATGCCTGGTATGATGGATACGATTTTGAATCTAGGCTTGAATGAAGAAATAGCGAGTAATCTCTCAAAAAGTGCAAATCCTCGTTTTGTTTATGATAGTTTTCGACGTTTAATTCAGATGTACGGTGATGTTGTAATGGGTGTTGAACATGATGATTTCGAAAAAATAATCCAGGATACGAAGAACAAGAAAGGTGCGAAAGAAGATGCCGGACTAACTGCGGATGACTGGAAGGAAATTGCAGTTAAATTTAAAGCTCTTGTAAAAGAAGAAACCGGAAAAGATTTTCCGAAAGATCCAAAAGAGCAGCTGCTGGGTGCCGTTAATGCGGTTTTTTCATCCTGGGACAACAAAAGAGCAAGAGAATATAGAAGGATAAATAATATTCCCGGAGACCTTGGTACTGCGGTAAATGTACAGGCTATGGTTTTTGGCAATAGAGGTGAAGGCTGTGGTACAGGTGTTGCTTTTACTCGTAATCCTGCGACTGGAGAGAACGTTTTTTATGGAGAATATTTACTCGATGCTCAGGGTGAAGATGTTGTGGCTGGTATTAGAACTCCTGGTCCAATTACTCATAGGCAAAGGGAAATATCCGGATCCGAAATCGACGCTTTTGAAGATATAATGCCTGATATGTACAATGAATTGGAGGATGTGAGGAAAAAACTTGAAGGGCATTTTAAAGAAATGGAGGATCTCGAATTTACGGTTGAAGAAAATAAATTATGGATTTTACAAACGAGAACTGGTAAAAGAACTGCAATGGCTGCTGTAAAAATAGCCGTTGATATGACCGGCGAAGGACTTATAGATAAGGAAGAGGCAGTTATGAGAGTTAGTCCTGATCAGGTCGATCAGTTACTGCATCCGATGATAGATCCTAAAGCAGAGGTTAAAGTGATTGCTAAAGGTCTCCCTGCTTCCCCCGGAGCTGCTTCGGGTGCGGTTGTATTTGCTGCGGATGATGCTGTAGAGAAGGCTAATGCCGGGAAAAAAGTTCTCCTTGTGCGCCACGTAACTTCTCCCGAGGATATCGGAGGAATGCACGCGGCTGAAGGTATATTGACTTCACGAGGAGGTATGACTTCTCATGCAGCTGTTGTTGCAAGAGGTATGGGTGCTCCCTGTATTGTCGGCGCTGAGGATATCTTGATAGATTATAAAGCTAAAACATTTACGGTTGGCGATGTGACTGTTAAAGAAGGTGAGCCAATAACTATCGACGGAACTACAGGCAGGGTAATTCTTGGCGATGTTCCCACTATAAAACCTGAGATTTCAGGTGATTTTGAAAAAATAATGGGTTGGGCAGATGAGATAAGAAGGCTTGGAGTAAGGGCTAATGCCGATACTCCTTTTGATGCAAAGCAGGCGAGAGATTTTGGGGCAGAGGGAATAGGTCTTGCTCGAACAGAACATATGTTTTTTGGCGAAGATAGGATACCTGCTATGAGAGAAATGATACTGTCTGAAACTCCCGAAGAAAGGAAAAAAGCTCTTGATAAGATACTTCCTATGCAGAGAGGTGACTTTGAAGGTCTTTTCAAAGCAATGGATGGTTATCCTGTGATAATAAGACTTCTTGACCCGCCCTTGCATGAATTTTTACCTGAGGATAAGAAAGCGATTGAAGAACTTGCTAAAAATATGGGTATTTCAGCCGAAAAAGTAGAAGAAAAAATCTTGAGTCTTGAGGAAGCAAATCCTATGTTGGGTCTTCGTGGGTGCAGGCTCGGCATTCTAATTCCTGAAATAACGGAAATGCAGGCAAGAGCTATTATTGAAGCTGCTGTAAACGTAGCAAATGAAAATGTTAAAGTTATCCCAAAGATTATGATACCTCTTGCCGGAAGAAAAGAAGAAGTTGCCTCTCAGAGAGAACTTATTGAGAAAGTAGCAGAAAAGGTTTTCAAAGAGAAAGGAAAGACTGTTGATTATCAAATAGGAACGATGATAGAACTTCCAAGAGCTGCTTTGACTGCTGATAAGATAGCGGAAGTAGCTGATTTCTTCTCTTACGGGACAAATGACCTTACGCAGACAACTTTTGGTTTTTCAAGGGACGATGTCGGCAAATTTACTCCCGACTATATAGAAAAAGGTATTTTGCCTAATGATCCTTTCCAGACACTGGACCAGGAAGGTGTTGGTCAGTTGATAGAAATGGGTTTAAAGAAAGGTAAGAAGGTAAATCCCGATTTAGAGGTAGGTATATGCGGTGAACATGGGGGAGACCCTGCATCGATTGAATTTTGTCATAAGATAGGTCTGGATTATGTTAGTTGTTCTCCTTTTAGAGTTCCGGTTGCAAGACTTGCAGCGGCTCAGGCAGTTTTAAAGGAGAAAAACAACTAAAAGATTGGGTATAAAATAAAATTCTGTTTTAGTATAATTTTACAAACAAGGGCCTTTACTGGCCCTTGTTTTCTTTTCTATAAGGGTTGACAAGTTGAAAAGTGTTTATATAATGACTGTTAGATTAATCTTCTGTATGACGACATAGGGCAGAGAAATTTATATTTATGGAAAGTAAAGTAGGTTTTTAAAAAAGAAAGGGAGGGAAATACGAACAATAGATTGTTATATCTAACATTTATATTATTAATTATACGCATATTACCGATTAAAATACATTAAGTATTGATATACAAATTCTATTTTTTCGTACACCTCTACAAGCAAGGGCCTTCGGGCCCTTGCTTGTTTTTTTTAAAGTTGACTTTTCTACCAATCATTTTAAAATTAGGTTAGTAATATGGAAAAAGACTATAAGCATTATTTTTTATATCCGGTTTATCAGGGTAATATAGCAACCATTCTTGCGCCTTCTATCTTATTTTCTCTTGTGGTGCTTATCTCACAAATGCTTGCAAGTTTGATAGGTCCTTATGGCGCTGTACCGGGATTGTTGTTATCAGTAGCGATTGTTTGTTTTTCTTTAGATTATTTGCGTCAAATAGTGAAGTCTGCAGCCCACGGTGACACGGACCCACCGGAATGGAAAATAGACAGAATCGATATAGAAGAAATGTTCAGAGGAGTAGCGCCTGTTGCAGTTTCTTTATTTGAAGTTTTATTTTTTTCTATACCTGCGAATTTTTTGATTTCTCTTGGTGTAGATAAAAAATTTTTAAGTCAATTTATCGATTCCTGGAAATTACTAATTTTTGTGCCTTTTGTAATATTGTACCCGATAAATCTATTATCGTATAGTATATTTAATGACTTTATTATTATTCGTTTGTTCAGAACTTTATCAAGAAATTCAATATTGAAAATTTTTACAATTTATACAATTTCTTTTGCTTCATTGATATATATTATTTTACTCCCTATATGGAGAAATTTCTTTCTTGATCTTATAGCATTCGCGATTATTTTTTACCTTTTTCAAATTTGGTCTTATACTTTGGGCGGAATGTATTATAAAGATGTAAATTTTTTGGTGGAGGGTTGAAAAATTTTTATTAGTAAATAAATTTAATTTATGAGGATTTCTAAAATAAAAAGTCCTAAGATATTGTATTTGTCTCGCGGACGGGGTTTTAGTCATGCTATGTATGATTTACTTATTCTGGGGGAACTTGAGAATATGAATAAAGATTTATCAATACTTGTTGCTTCTTATGATAAAGGATATATTTATTTTCTCAATAATGGAATCAGAGCTTTTAATCTTGAATTAAGACAAGAAGATGAATTATCCTTAAAGGCGGGGTTTAGAATTTGGTCTCTTATTCGCAAGTTCAGACCCAATTTAGTAGTCGCGGACGAAGTTTTTATTGCTCTACATATAACAAAGGCACTTAAGATTCCTTCTATACTTATTACACACTGGTTCTTTGAAACATTTAGCGAGAATCATCCGATAACACCTGCGGTCAAAAAAGCGAATCATGTTATTTTTGTGGATACGCCTGAATTTCACAGTATTCCTTTTGATTTTGGTGTCCCTCTTACTTTTGTAGGACCTGTGATTAAAGAGTTTGATTATACGTTAAAAGATAGGAATAAAGCGAGAGATGAATTGGGTATTAAAAGGGAAGATAAAGTTATTCTCGTTACGACCGGAGGGAGACATAAGGATAGAATTAGATTACTGGAAGTAAGCGTAGAAGTTTTTAAAGAGTTACAGGGAAAAAATATGAAATTGATACTTTTGACAGGCGAACTACGTCAAGAATATGAAAAGAAATTTGCTGATGATGATAGTATTATTGTTAAGGATTACGACTGGAAGATGGATAGGTTAATGGTTGCAAGTGACTTAGTTATTTGTAAGGGTACTTTTATGACAACATGGGAACTTGCATGTTTGGGGGTGCCTTCGATATCAGTGCCGGATCTTAGCAATCCTGTCGATCAAGTTCATACATACAGAATGGCTGAAAATGAGCTTACCATAAGAATAGATCCCCGAAAGTTAAGCAAGTCAGTTTTACTTGAAGCAGTGAAGAAAGAACTTAATTCAAAGGTTAGAAGTGCGGAAATCTTAAAAAACAGTAGAAAATTTATGAACGGAAGAGGGCAAGAGGAAGCGGCAGAAGAAATTAATTATTTTATTAGCAGGATATACAAGTGAAGAAAGAGCAGAAAATAAAATTCGACGTAGTTTTTCTTTCGTATGATGAACCATTAGCGGAGGAACACTGGGAAAGGCTAAAAAAACGTTTTCCTTCCGCCAAAAGAGTTCATGGTGTTAAAGGGATTTTAAATGCGCATAAAGAATGTGCTAAGGTAGCGAGGACTGATTATTTCTTCGTTGTTGACGGAGATGCATATGTTCTTGATAGTTTTAGTTTCGCTGATGTTCCTTCAGCGCTTTCTGAAGATTTTTTCTATATGTGGTCGAGTCGAAACGCCATAAATGATTTGACTTATGGTAATGGTGGAGTTAAATTGCTTCCTAAAGCAATTCTTGATGGTATAAAAGATTATGGTTTAGATATGTTTATCACTTTACCACATAAAAATATACCTGAGGTTGCTTCTTTAAGTAGATTTAATGCTTCTCCTTTTTATTCCTGGCGTGCCGGTTTTAGAGAATGCGCTCAGCTTGCTTGTAA
>CAYRCN010000071.1:0-8431 GCA_964422805.1 uncultured bacterium
GTATCATTCTGTAACGGAAATCCACCAAAACCCTGGTGGAAATTCACCGCAGAACGAAAAGCAAAATTTAGAAAATAAACAAAATATGATTTTGAAATGCAATTCAGTACTTATATTTTTCGCATTTACCAGCAGTTTTGTGTCTTTAGCCGAAAATAAAATTCCTTCAAGCAGAAGATCCATAAGCGCTATCCAGAGGGTCCAACCAAATCTCAGATGCGAATTTGAAGAAAAAAAATTACAATATGGCGCGCCGATATTTATTAGGATTTTCAAAGAATCAATGGAACTTGAAGTATGGGTCAAATCCAATGACAAGTTTGAGCTTTTTAAGACTTACGAAATATGTACTTACGGTTCCGGCACTCTGGGCCCCAAAACAAGACAGGGAGACGGTCAGGCTCCCGAAGGGTTTTATTTTGTAACACCGCAAAGATTAAACCCCTTAAGCAACTTTCATTTATCATTTAATCTCGGATATCCAAACAAGTACGATAGAATTAACAAAAGAACAGGAGGAGATTTAATGGTACACGGAAGCTGCGTTTCAATCGGTTGCTATGCGATGACCAATGAGGGAATCGAAGAAATATATGCAATTGCCGATACTGCTTTTCGTAACGGTCAGAGATTTTTTAGAGTACATATTTTCCCTTTTAAAATGAATAAAGAAAATATGGAAAAACATAAAGAATCCAAATGGGTAGAATTTTGGGATAATTTGAAAGAAGGCTACGATTTTTTTGAAACAAATAAAATTCCTCCAAATGTGGAAGTATCAAACAAAAAATATATATTTGAAACTTCAGAATAGTAAAAAGTAAAGAAAAATCTTAATTAGAACTTTCAAATAACTCTTGACAGAACAATAATTATCCGCTATTTTGTTAAAGCTAACGTGAAAGAATTATCTGAAAAATTATATCAAAAAATTTACTAATTTTGAATTTTACCGCAAGGAGGTTGAATGTCGGATATAGATAATACCAATAACGAATATAAAATAGTACGTGATCGTATTCCTGCTTCAACCAAAATATCTTATGGTCTCGGAACCGGATTGAATATGTGGGGATTCTGGCTTTATCCTGGTGTAACGTTTGCAGTATTTAATATCTATTTGGGAGTTGACCCACGGCTGGTCGGATTAGCATTAACACTTATACGTGTATATGACGCAATCGTGGATCCGATTGTTGGCTGGATATCGGATAACTTACGCTCCAAACACGGCCGCAGACGTCCTTTCATTTTAATCGCCGGAGTGTTAAGCGGAATTGGACTACCCCTGTTATTTGCCGTATCACCCGAATGGGCATCGGTAAAATTTCTGGGAGTTTCAGTTATTTTCTGGTATATGGCAGTATCATCACTTATTTATATTCCTATTATAAGCGCTTTTGCCGTACCCTTTGACAGCCTTGGAGCAGAGATGACGCCGGATTACGATGAACGCACTTCTATTATGACTTATAAAAGTGTAATGCAGAAAATTTTTGAGGTTGGCAACTTCTATGCTCTGCGTTTTACCAATTTAGCGTGGTTTCTGCTTCCCACAGGCGGGAAAAATACTCTGCGTGGCATTCAGGTTTACACAGGGATTCTTGGCACAATTATGGCAATATTTGCCATAATTATGTTTTTTAGACTAAAGGAACGATATTATGAGAAAGTAGTCGTAAAAACCAAAGAACGTATCTCAATCAAGAGCTCATTTTATGAAACACTGAAGGTCCAACCATTTCGCATGATCATGGGTTTCGGTTTTTCTTTCAATTTAAGCACAAGTATGATAGGCTCGCTCGGTTATTATACGACAGTCTATTATGTATGCCGGGGCAGCACGATAATGGGAGACAATTGGAATTTTTGGATGGGAATATCTTTTATGCTCGGAGGACTCCTGGGAGCTCCGGCACTCAGCAAAATTGCGAACCAAATAGGTAAACGCAGAGCTGTCATTACCGCGGCTTGTATAGGTATAGTAGGATACGGCGGCTCCTGGTATCTTTATACTCCTCTTATCCCCTGGCTTCAAACTGTAGCTTCCGGAATGATGGGATTTGCCGCATCCGCACTATGGATGTTGCACGGTTCTATAGGTGCGGATATCATGGATTACGATGAACTTAATACAGGCAAAAGACGCGAAGGCTCTTTTACTGCATGCGGTTCATATATACTTAAGCTGGGCAATTCAGTTGGTTATATAATCTTTGGTTTTATTTTGGCCTTGATAGGCTTCAATTCTTCGCTACAAACACAAACGCCCGAGACAATCCTGTGGATACGCAGAATGCTTGCAGGAATACCGATTTTAGGGTTTATAGCTGTAATATTATTTATCCTGCGTATGGGACTAACAAGAGAAAAATGTGAAGAAATAAGGAGACAACTCGAAAATCGCCGGGGAACTGTATAATAACGACAAACAGTAACTAAACGGCTTAAGCAATTAAAATCTTAACAAAAAAAAAGAGAAGGAGTAATCTCCTGCTTCTAACAGCTATTAAGATAAATTTATTTTTTCACCACTCCTCAAGAAACCTTGAAAATAAAAAAGACTCACACCTTGACAAATAATAATTTGTTATTAAGATTATTTACAAGATTTACAGTTTCTGGGGTTGACATTAAAAGGCAACCCAGTAAATTACTTTAATGATTAAAAGCAAATAAGATTTAGGAGGAAAGATGCCGGAAGGCGATCAGATTGATAATATCGATAAAATAGAAGAAGAAATTAAAGAAAAAGAGAAAAGTGAAGTAGAAATAAATGAGGAACAAAAGGAATTCGAAAGCATGGAAGCTTTGATTAATGCGATACAAGAAGAAAAAGAAGAGCTTAAAGATAAATATCTTAGAGCCCTGGCCAATTATGAGAATCTTAGAAAAAGAGCTATCCAGGAGAAACAAAAAGCTTATGAATTCGCACACGAAGAGCTCTTCAGAAAAATCCTTCCCATACTTGACGATTTTAAAAGAGCTTTCGAGTCTCTTAACAATAGCGAAAAACACAAAGATGATTACAAATCTTTCTATGAAGGAATTCGCCTCGTGCGCTCCAACTTTGAAAATTTATTAAAAATATATAATGTCGAGCCATTCGAATCTCTGGGAGAAAAATTCGACCCTTCAAAACATGAAGCAATCCATGTAATAGAACACAATGATGAAGAAGAAGGTAAAATATTGGAAGAAACAGAATGTGGCTATAAAATCAGAGATAAAGTCTTACGACCTGCAAAGGTAATTGTAGCTAAAAGAGGTGAAGAAAAACAAGATAAAAACAACGAGGAAAATAAAAACGAAGGAGGAAAAGCAGAATGAAAGAACCTGTAATAGGAATAGATCTGGGCACCACTAACTCAGTCGTTGCCATTGTCGAGCAATCGGAACCGGAAGTAATTTCGAATCCGGAAGGGCAAAGAACGACCCCTTCAGTAATAGGATTTAAAGAAGGCGAAGAGTTAGTCGGGCTGCAGGCAAAAAGACAACAGCTTACCAATCCTCAGAACACTATCTACTCGGTAAAAAGGTTTATGGGCAGAAGATTTTCGGAAATTAAAGACGAAAAGAAGAAAGTTCCTTTTGATGTCATAAAAGGTCCTCATGATGATGCTCGAATCAAAGTAGAAGATAAAGTCTACTCTCCACCGGAAATTTCCGCAAAAGTCCTACAATATCTGAAAAAAGCAGCAGAAGAACATATCGGTAGAGAAATCAAAAAAGCTGTTATAACCGTGCCTGCTTACTTCAACGACGCGCAGAGGAAAGCAACAAAGGATGCGGGAGAAATAGCCGGGCTTGAAGTTCTTAGAATCATCAATGAGCCTACTGCTGCTTCGCTTGCCTACGGACTCGGAGAAAAAAAGGAGGAAAAAATCGCCGTTTTTGACCTTGGAGGAGGAACTTTCGATATATCTATACTCGAAATAAGTGAGGGTGTATTTGAAGTCCTTTCTACAAACGGAGATACACATCTCGGAGGAGATGATTTCGACCACGCAATAATGGAATGGTTGATAGAAGAATTCAAAAATGAGACTGGAATCGATATCTCGGACGATAGAAGCGCGGTACAAAGAGTAAGGGACGCGGCAGAAAAAGCAAAATGTGAACTCTCGTCAATGAAAGAAACCACTATAAACCTTCCGTATCTCGCGGGAGACGCCTCAGGCGCGAAACACCTTGAAAAGAAATTAACAAGGGCTAAAATAGAATCATTATGCGCGGATCTTCTCAATAGAGTCGAGGAACCTGTAAAAAATGCGTTTAAGGACGCTGGACTTTCTACCAACGATATTGATGAAGTACTACTTGTGGGAGGTATGACAAGAATGCCTGCCGTTCAGGAAAAAGTCAAAGAACTTTTCGGAAAGGAACCCCATAAAGGCGTTAATCCGGATGAAGTCGTCGCTGTCGGTGCGGCTATTCAGGGAGGAGTGCTAGCAGGGGACGTGAAAGACGTTCTACTTCTTGATGTAACCCCATTATCCCTCGGAATAGAAACTCTAGGCGGAATGATGACCTCAATAATTCCGAGAAATACTACAATCCCGGCTGAAAGGAGCAAAGTTTTTACAACGGCAGAAGACAACCAACCTGCTGTTTCAATACACGTTCTTCAGGGAGAAAGACCATCTGCAGCTGACAATAGAACACTGGGAAGGTTTGAACTGATGGGGATACCTTCTGCGCCAAGAGGCGTACCTCAGATAGAAGTTAGTTTCGATATAGACGCCAACGGCATATTAAACGTTGCAGCAAGAGATCTCGGAACAAACAAAGAACAATCTATTAAAATCGAATCATCTTCAGGTCTTACCGAAGATGAAATTGAAAAGATGAAAACCGAAGCTGAAACTCATGCGGAAGAAGATAAAAAGAAGCAGGATTTAATTAACGTGAGAAATCAAGCCGACACACTGATTTACACCACGGAAAAAACACTTAGAGAACACGGCGATATGGTTTCAAACGAGGAACGTGGCAATATTCAAAACGCCATATCCGATTTAAGAGAAGTAATTAAAACAGAAGATGTCGGTAATATAATGCAGAAAATTGATAATCTTCAAAAAGCCTCTTATGCGATTTCCGAGAAAATGTATAAAAAAGCACAGAAAGAAGCGGCTCAAAAAGCTAAAGCCGATACAACCCAAAAGGGACCAGAAGAAGAAAAACCGAAAGAAGAAGGCAAAGAAGAAGGAGAGGTTGAGGCGGACTTTGAAGTAATCGACGAGGAAGAGGAAAAAGAGGAGGAGGAGGAATAACACCAGTATAAACAGCAAAAAATATGCCGAAAAATAATGACTACTATGAAACACTGGGGGTCAATAAAGACGCAAGTACTCAAGAAATAAAAAAAGCTTTCAAGAAGCTCGCAAGAAAGTACCATCCCGACGTAAACAAAGATAACCCAAAAGAGGCCGAAAAAAAATTCAAAGAAATATCCGAAGCTTATGAAGTGCTTGCGGACCCCGAAAAAAGATCCAACTACGATAGATTTGGCAAAGAAGGTGTTCATTTCCAGGGCAGAAACTTTACCTGGCAGGATTTCACCCACCAGGATGACCTTCGTGATATTTTCGGAGACCTCTTCGAGGGTTTCGGATTTGGAGGAAGCGGAAGCATTTTCGGAGATTTATTCGGGCAGACAAGAAGAACAGGCAGAAGAGTACATAAACCATCCGGTGAAGACGTTCGTATTCCTCTTGAAATAACTCTTAAAGAAGCATCCGAAGGGACTACAAAAAAGATAAAAATACGCTTATTCGAAAAATGCAAAAAATGCGACGGAAAAGGCGGAACAACAACAACCTGCTCACGCTGTAACGGAAACGGAGAAGTCCAGGTCACCCGTTCGAGTTTTTTCGGTCAAATGGTTTCAGTTTCTACCTGCCCTGTATGCAGAGGAATGGGTGAAGTAGTAAAAGACGCCTGCTCCGACTGCCACGGAGAGGGAAGAGTAAAAAAAGAAAAGCAAATTTCCGTCAGAATCCCCGCGGGTGTTGAAACGGGAAATTATATCCCCTTAAGGGGCGAAGGAAATACAGGTATAAGAGGCGGCCCCAAGGGAAATATAATCGTAGAGATAAGAGTAAAACCGGACTCCAACTTCAAAAGAGAAGGAAGCAATCTTAAGATAAAAGTACCCATAAGCTATAAAACGGCTATAGAAGGCGGAAAAGTTACAATCCCGACTTTAAACGGAAAAGTAAAACTAACCATACCTCCCGGAACGAAATCCGGAAGAATATTCGTATTAAAAAGCCAGGGAATGGGAAATCTCTACGGAATGGGAAAGGGAGACCTCTTAGCCGAAGTACACATCTGGACTCCGGATAAAGTATCGAAAAAAGCAAAGGATTTACTCAAGGAACTCGATAAGGAAATCGGCAAACCCCCGAAATTGTAAATGATTGAACCACAAAGCCCACAAAGAGCACAAAGCTCCACCCCACACCCCAAATTTAATCTCACACAAAGCCACAGAGAACACAAAGCCACCCACACCCCCAATTTTTATTTTTGTTTCTTTAACAAAAAAACAACTTAAGCTAAACTAATATAAGTATTTGCAAATAAGTATCTTATTGCTATGAAACTAAAGCGAATTTTCAGGGCTATTTTGTTTTATTTTTTTTACCTGGTTGGCCAATTTTCTCTATAAATTTAGCAATCCATTCTGCTTTCCAGATCACCATAATTGCTAGAATTGCGGAAATGATTTCTGGACCAGCCCTGTTCCACCAAAAAAAACTACTTATCCATTCGCCCCTTACAGGAATAGCTGTCACTAAATTAGCTACGAATTTTGTACAGGAGAACAAAAATTGAATTATACCCACAAGCTTAATCCAAAAAGTATGCTCGGAAAATTTAGCAAATTCTTTCCCCATTGTAATTTTAATTCCATCTGCTTGAGGAAAAATTAAATTTATAATTTTATCTCTTTTAAAAAGGACTAGGCACGAAACAATAAATAAAATAAGAAGATTTATTAAATATAGTTGAAACATTAGAGACCTATTAAAGTGTTCGCTATTCGGAGTTGATAAAATCCCCTCGATATGTTCAAACGATTGAAGAAATCTAAGAATAAAAATGAAACCAACTACAACTAGTACAATATCCGCAATGTCACGTTTTGTCATATTTTTCATTTTAACCTCCTAATATAATACAATTTAGATAATCAATTATTTATGTCAAGACTTATATCAAAACATAAAAAAAATGTGCTATTTGTTGTCAAACATAGCTCTTTGCCTTTAGCCTTTAGCTTTTGGCTTAAAAAAAAATAAAAACTTTGTGTTCTTTGTGGCTTTGTGTGAGAATATATTCTGGGGTTGGGATGGGCCAAACAACATATTTTTCTTTGTGCCTTAGTGTCTTAGTGGCCAATCAAGTTACGATAAATTTCTCGCCAAATACGCAAGTAACGGTTTTATCAATCGCAGAAATCGGATAGGAAAAGGAACGTTTTCCACTATTAGATTGAAAACTTTAGAAGAATAAAACATCGGGTACATATGTTTTGTTATTAAATTTTGATAGTTACCAAGTGATTTACCTTCTTTCAAATTCAAATCTATTACCTTTGAAGCGAGATGCGCGGACTGTACCGCATTATAAATACCTCCGCCGGTCGCGGGATTCACGAGAGAAGCCGCGTCCCCTATTAAAAGCGTATTCCTCCATACCAATAATTCCGGAGAAGTAAATAAAGGATAAGTCCATTTATAAACATTTAGCGGTTCAGGAAATTCATAATCTTCTAAAATCTTAGATAATATAATTTCCCCATCTTTAAAATCACCTGGCAAAGTCCCAAAACCGACATTTGTTTTATCTCCCTTTGGAAAAATCCAGGCATAGCCACCTTTCGTATAAGAAAAATCAAAAACAAATTTTTTTTCAAAAGAGATAGGAATATCGGCGCAAATCGTTTTGATCATGTTTTTAAACTTTCTATACCTGCCAAATCTTCTCACCACACTACTCACACCCTCGGCACCTACTACTATTTTACCCCTGAATTTATTCGACGCCGAGTAAACTATTCCTTCTTCGACCTTAAGAACTTTGCATTCCTCTATAAATTCTACACCATTCTCTATAGCTTTTCTTAATAAAAAATCATCGAATTTCTTCCTGTCCACCACATACGAAATCGGCACATCTAATAATACATCACAGGAATTCCTATTTTTCCGAAAAGAGAAACCTGAAATTTTATCTTCAGCTACATCTTCCAGCGAAAAAGGAAAAAAATCGCCCAGGGAAATCTGAAAAGCGCCTGCACAGGGTTTGGCTCTCGGAAATTTAGCTTTATCAAGAAGGAGAACGTCAAATCCCTCTCTCGATAGGAAATAAGCAAGCGAAGAACCAGCCGGTCCCGCTCCGCAAATAATAACATCTTTTA
>CAYRCN010000072.1:0-8340 GCA_964422805.1 uncultured bacterium
AAACGCTCTCCCTTATTACAACAAATCATCAGAAAACAACATAAGAATAAAACACTTATTTTATTCATAGCAGCATTAACCTCCTGGAAAAATCATCTAGTTAAGTAATATTTGCCTGTCCATGTTGGACCGAAATTCGACATGAAAACATCATAACCGGATGGGTTTCCGTAAAACATGGTCTGACAGCCCATAGAGTAAGGGCTACCACCTGGTGAAAACATATTTAAGTAATCTGGATTTCCAATATGAACCAAAATGTAATTTGCGCCATTCTGTCCAAAGTAATCTGATTTCGGATTAGGGTTATTCCCAATAGTAGGAATTCTACCTGACCCGTCATGACTTAGCTCTAATGCCAGATGTCCCGATTTTCTCTTGCTGTATATTTTAGCATCGTGCACTCCTTCCGCAATGGTAGCATATTTTGAGCGATCGGAAGGAATGGTATTTCCTACTCCTGATGCGATAGGTCCAGTCTTATCTCTGCTACTATAATATTCAAATGTTGCCTCATTAACATCTTCATTCAAACTCCCATTCGCAACCAACACCTCTTCTCCTAAACTTTCAGCAGTTGAAGCATAACCCGTCGCCGTCATATATACTTGAGAATCGGAACCTTCTCTCCATTGTATATCGGTATAATGCTTGCCACCCAAATCATAACCAAAATCATACCAATCTAATCCAAAAGGATCTATATACTGCAACGGATTATTGACACAATAAACATACGGATTTAACTCTTGAGGATTACTTAAATCGATATTCCCCGGACTCAACGTATGCGGATCGGGGCTCAAAAACCTTCCTATATCTCCACTGTAATACCTCGCACCGAAATAATGGAATCCTGTCGGGTCTTTTTCCTTTCCCGTAAACTCACGATTGTCATCATAAGTCCCATCTTCCCAGATTAAATTCCCAAATGCTTCGTATTTTTTCTCTTTCACTACATCACCACTCTCATCCGTAATCATAATAGGCGAACCATTAACTCTTTTTTTGATAAGCGGCAATCGCCTGGGCGAGTTTCATGTCCTCCGGATATGTAATTTTAATATTAAAAGGATCACCTTCCACCCAGTATACGCCATAATTCAATTTTTCGGCAAAAGCTAATTCATCGGTAAAACTATAAGTAGAAAATAAGCCCACAATATGCCCTAAAATTGACCTTTTAAATCCCTGGGGGGTATGGACTTGAAGTAAGTTACTTCTAGCTCTTGTCCATAGAATTTCGTCGTTTTTGTAAATCTTTAAGGTGTCTCTTACGGGTATTCCGGGAGCGCAAATGCCGAATTCCTCGACGCCTTTTACGATTCTGTCAATCAGTTCAACGCTGATAAAAGGTCGAACTGCATCGTGGATCAGTACTATTTCCTCTGAAGTTTCCTTGAATCCATTATATACGGAATCCTGTCTTCTTTTGCCTCCGGAAACTACCTTAATCCTTTTTTTAAACTTAGCGGTTTTTTCTTCGATAGGTGAAAGTTTTTCTTCGGGAACTACAAGGATAATTCTCTTGACTCCGTATTCGAGAAATTTTTCTAGGGAGAAAAAAAATAACTCCTTACCGTTAATTAATGAAAATTGTTTGTAAACATCTCCCATCCTCTTTCCGCTGCCGCCCGCAACAATTACGGCTTCAATCATATTTTTACAACTTTTGCCCAAACTTTTCTGTTAAATTTGCTCTCAATAATAGCTTCAACAATACATTCAAGAGAAACCGGCCGGTTTTCGGGTACATCACCCTCAATTTCTACAAGCGTTCCGTCAGCTAAATAACCTTGAGCTTTATCATATCCGTAATCTATATGATTTACAGTAATTTTTTCCCCTCTTATTAAATTAGACCTGCCTACCGTATCGAGGTCTTTTAAATTAATGCATTCAATTCCCTGAATTTCCAATTCTCCCTTATCATTTCCGGCGGTTATTGCAGGACAGTTCAGGGTCTTACAAATCTCTGATAAATCTTTCTTTATTACCTTTAAATTTAATTCCTTTAGAATTCTAATATCATCCTTAAAACCCTCGGGGATTTCATCGGATTCCAAATATTCAGTTATTTTACTCATGTCTTCTTCCGAAATAACAGGTATACCCTCTATTATTCCGGATTTAAATAACTTTCCTACCCTCCCGTCCCTGATCGCGGAAGAATGAATCGCTTTGTAATCTTTCTCTTCTTCAACTTTAATATTCCTATATATCAACAACAAAGCGATAATCCATCCTACTAACCCAAGAATAATAACAGATGAAATCATAATTCACAAATCTCCTTTGCCTGCGCTACATTTGAAACTTTCAAAACTTCAATATCGGATTTGGAATTGCTTGCTTTTTCGGGAACAATAATCCTCTTAAAACCAATCTTGCCGGCTTCTTTAACTCTGCTCGTAATGAAAGGAACCGCCCTAACCTCTCCCGAAAGACCCACCTCACCCACTATACAAAGATCATCCTTAATGGGCTTTTCAAGCAGACTGGACATTATCGCTAAAATAACACCTAGATCGATAGACGGTTCAAAGACATTCATACCCCCGGCTATATTACAGTAAACATCATAACCGCTCATATCAATCATAAGTCTTTTTTGAAAAACAGCCATCAAAAGATCAAGTTTTCTTTCATTAAATCCTCTCGCAACACGCTGAGGATAAGAAAATCTTGTCGGAATTACAAGAGCTTGAATCTCAACCATAAGAGGTCTGGTACCTTCAATGGTAGGGGTAATTACAGAACCGGAAGATTTCTTTTCCTTACCGGAAATAAGATAGAGAGAGGGATTCGGAACTTCCTTTAATCCTTTTTCATCCATATCAAAGATACCTACTTCATTTGTAGAACCGAATCTATTCTTCTTTGACCTCAACAGGCGAAAAGAATGAGTGTTGTCTCCTTCCATAAAAAGCACAACATCCACCATATGTTCTAAAGTCATCGGACCGGCAATATTTCCCGCCTTGGTAATATGACCGACAATAAACACAGTAATATCGTTCTTCTTGGCTATTTCCATCAATTCTGAAGTTATTTCCCTGACTAAAGAAACAGAACCCGGTATTCCGCTTCGCTCGGTCAGTGACATAGTCTGAATGGAATCGATAACGACCACATCGGGTTTTTCCGCTTTAATTAAAGACAAAATACTCTCTATTTCGGTCTCAGATAAAGTCAATAATTTTTCCTCACCCAATCCAAGTCTACTCGCTCTCAATTTAATCTGATCTAAAGATTCCTCACCCGAGACATAAAGGACCTTAGAAGACCTGGACAGAACTCCGGATACCATAAGAAGTAAAGTCGATTTACCAATACCGGGATCACCCGAAATCAAAACCAGAGAGCCGGAAACAATACCTCCGCCCATAACTCTATCGAATTCAGAAATACCCGTCTTAAAACGTCCATCTTCTTTTATAGAAACTTCGTTTAAATATTTTGGCTTTAAGACTTTGGCCTTCTTCGACTTAGAAGACTTCTTTTTTTCGATTATTTCTTCGAATGAATCCCAACTTTTGCAGTCGGGACACCTTCCCATCCATTTAAGAGTTTTGTATCCGCAGTTCCCGCAAACAAACATCTGCTTTAAGCTCTCAAAGAACTGCTTCTAATAAACATATTCATATAATTATTTTTAGTCTTCAATGCTTCTTTGGGAGTCCCGTCGAAAACGATTTCTCCGTCCGCGAGCATCGCGATTCTATCCGTAACCCTAAAAGCCGAATTAAGATCATGTGTCACCATAATTGTCGTTTTCTCAAGCCTCTCTTTCAGGTGAAGCATAAGCTCGTTCATTTTTTCACACATTATAGGATCAAGTCCTGTGGTAGGTTCATCGTATATAATATATTCAGGATCAAGGCTTATAGCCCTCGCTATAGCAACCCGCTTTTTCATCCCTCCGGAGATTTCCTGCGGTTTTTTACTAAAAGAAGACTCCTCTAGACCAACCAGCGCCAACTTCTCCTTTCCTATCAGTTCCATTTTCTCTCTACCCATATCCGGGAAATGTTCTCTTAAACCAATAATTACATTTTCAATTACATTCAGAGAATCAAAAAGAGCAGAACTCTGAAAAACCATTCCGAATTTTTTCCTGACCTCAAAAAGATGGGCGGAATCTTTGCTAATATTAACTCCGTCAACTAAAATCTCTCCCCTATCGGGCTCAAGCAAACCAAGTATATGCTTTAAAAGAACAGTCTTACCGCAGCCGCTTGAACCCACAATGGCGATAGTCTCCCCTTTACTGATATTAAGATTCACATTACGAAGAACTTCGTTGTCTTCAAAGCTTTTCCAGACATTTTTTATCTCTATCATTCTTCTGTCTCCAATTTCTTAAGATTATCGAACCGCGCGTATTTCCTGCTGAAAGCCACTTCAAAATCTCCTATAGGACCGTTTCGCTGCTTTGATATAATAAGTTCGGCTTTTTCCTCAGAAGCTTCACTGCTCTTCTTAAATTGATCGGGACGGTGAATAAACATAACAAAGTCCGCATCCTGTTCAATGGCTCCGGATTCCCTTAAATCGGAAAGAATCGGTTTGGAATCCTTACCTCTTCTTTCGGGCTGTCGCGAAAGCTGCGAAAGAGCAACAACGGGCAAATTTAACTCCATAGCAATCGACTTAAGAGCTCTGCTTATAGCCGCAACTTCCTGTTCTCTTGTCTGAAATTGAGGACCTTTAATTAATTGAAGGTAATCCGCAAATATTATACCTATATTGTATTTCTTTTTCATCCTTCTTGCCTTTGCCCTGAGTTCAAAAATTGTCATGGCTGGCGACGCATCTATGTAAAAAGGCGCTTCGGTTAATCTGGAAACCGCAGAAGTCAACGCGACCCATTCATCTTCCTTTATATACCCGCCTCTTATCCTATTCCCTTCAATACGCGATTCAGCCGAAAGTAATCTAAAAATAAGACTTTCCCAGTGCATTTCAAGAGAAAAGAAAAGCACCGGAATATTTTGTTTAATGGAAATATGTGAAGCGAGATTTAGCGCCAGAGCTGTTTTCCCCACAGAAGGTCTGGCGGCCAATATTACAAGTTCCGCGTTTTGAAAGCCACAACTCATTCTATCCAATTCTATAATTCCTGTAGAAATCCCTGTAAGCATACTCTTTTTCTCCGCTCTCTCCTCTATGATTTTCATAACTTCTTTAAGCAGAGGAGTTATCGGTTTAACCCTTTCGTAACTCTTTTTCTTCCTGACGTCAAAAATTAAATTCTCAGCCTCATCGAGGACTTCCTCTATCTCTTCTTTTGCGGAACTTGCCTTATCGATAATAGACTTACTTTTTTTTATAAGATCCCTTAAGATAGACTTCTCACTGACAATGTCGGCATAGTATACAATATTTTCAGCAGAAATATTACCTTTAACAAAAGAAGCCACAAAAGATGAATCGCCAACTTTTTCAAGTAAATCATTTTTCTTCAATCTCTCAACAACCGTAACGATATCCACTTTTTGACCTCTGTTGTAAACATCAATAATAGCACTATATATTATTTGATGCGCCGGAAAATAAAAATCATCCGGACTTAATGTTGTACTTACCTCGGCAGTAGCGCCCATATCCATTAGCATACTGGATATTACAGCAACTTCTGCTTCTTCAGAATAAGGCATCCCAACTTTTCCTGTCAAGCTATGCTCCTTACAGCTTTCTTAAAATCTTCTATAACTATTTTTGAACTACCGGGATTTCGAATTACATAAGCGGGATGATATGTGGGGATAGCAGGACATGACATATATTCCAATGTTTTTCCTCTCATTATAGAAATACCGCTCGGCTCTCCAGTAACAAGAGAGAGCGCGATATTACCAAGCAGGACAATAACTTTAGGACGAATTACCTGGACCTGCTTGACTAGATAGGGATTACATTTCATCATTTCATAACTTTCCGGGTTTCTGTTTCCCGGAGGCCGGCATTTAACAACATTTGTGATAAACACTTCATCGATTTTAATACCAGCCGCAGAAAGCATACTATCTAATTCCTTACCTGCCTTACCAACAAAAGGTATTCCTTGAATATCTTCTTCCCTGCCCGGAGCTTCTCCAATAAGCATAATTTTTGCATCAATTGGACCTTTTCCAAAAACCGCATTTGTTCTGTTTTTATGCAGGTCGCATTTCTTGCAGTTCCGAACTTCGTTTATCATATCACCAAAAGGAGAATACCTTAAAAGAGAGCTGTCTATTTGCTCGAAACCCATGTATTTTAAAAGTTTTAAAACCTCTACGATTTTATCTTTTTGATAATTTTCCATGCCAATTCATCTTTAGAACAACTAAACTCTTCTTCCCCGGAAGGAGACACTATTATACCGGCAGAATTTTCGCTCCCAATAGAATCCGGATGATTTCCTATCATTAGATCACACCCTTTTTCTTTCATTTTTTTCAAAGTCAGTGCTTTAAGATTCTCGGATTCGAGAGAAAAACCAACAACAAATTGTTTCTTTTTTTTCTTTTTTATTTCTTTCAGAATATCTATATTACTCTTTAACTTTAAATCCAACTTATTAGTTTTTTTTATTTTTTTCGGAAAGTAATTAACGGTAAAATCAGATACGGCTGCGCTCATAAAAAGATAATCGATATTTTTCCATCTATCCATAATTTTTTCAAACATATCCTGCGCCGTTTCCACTTTAGTAATCCCATATGGAATATCGGCGTCAAGGATGATAGTATTTCTTCCTAAAATTAATTCCACCCTTCCACCTGCAAGATAACAGTTTCTTGCTAGAGAATAAGCCATTTTACCTGAAGAATCATTTGTTAAATATCTTACAGGGTCAATTTTTTCAGATGTTCCTCCACCAGTTACAAGACAAAAAGCATTATTAAAAAGATCAGGGATGAGAGCTCTTTCTGTTTCAAGGACAAGACGAGATATCGAAGGAAGCCTGCCTTTACCTTCTTCTCCGCATGCCAGGGGGCCGGAAGATGGGTCTACGACCAAATGACCACAACTCTTTAGATAATCTATATTTTTTTGAAAAATCGGATTTTCAAACATCCGGCTATTCATAGAGGGAAAGAACAGCAACTTCTTATCGTACGCTGCAATTGAAGAAGAAAGCAGGTCATCGGCAATACCAGAGGCAGCTTTTCCAATAATATTATAATCTGCGGGCAGAATTACAAAAAGGTTTGCTTCTTCTGTTAACGATACATGAGGAATACATTCTTTCCACAGAGAATCAAAAACACCATCGCTTAAAACTGATAAAACTTCAGGAGAAATAAATTTTTTCGCGTTCTCAGTTAAAATTACCTTAACAATTGCACCTTTATCTTTCAGTTCTCTCAGGAAGAAAGGGACTTTATAAGCAGAAATACCTCCGCTGACACCAACAAGAACGATCTTCCCTGAAAGGGGGTTCAAAATTTAACCCTCCTCCTCTTCTTTAATCACCTCGTACTCAATA
This sequence comes from uncultured bacterium, assembly GCA_964422805.1. Lineage (GTDB taxonomy): Bacteria > Hydrothermota > UBA3072 > UBA3072 > UBA3072 > JAFGHJ01. The sequence continues at coordinate 7,478 of CAYRCN010000072.1, forward strand.
TTTCCTTGAATGAATTCCTCAACAGATTTATATATGGGTTTTTCGACTGTCGTTCTCTTAAATGTACTGAACCATTGTGCTCCTTTACCCATAATCACTACAGCTTTGTAAATATTGTGCTCTCTATTTTTAACATCTTCTAACGAATAAATCATCTCTTACCTCCGATTTTATTCTTTACTCTATGTCTCTCCGCTAAAATTATAGATTTAATAACTTTAACAGTTTCTTTTAAGTTTTGATTTACAACAAGATAGTTGAATTTTTTGATCTCTTTTATCTCGCGCGTTGCGGTCTCCATCCTCTTTTTTATTTCAATTTCTTTTTCGACATTACGTCCTTTAATTCTTTTCACTGCCTCTGTCATAGTCGGCGGTAATAAGAATATAGAAACAGCGTTCTTTATTTTTTTGCAAATATTTATCTTGCCTTTTACATCAACATCCATTAAAATATCTTTTTCTTCTTTATCCGACTCGGGAATAAAATTCTTTAAGGTTCCATAAAAATGCCCATGCACTTTTGCCGTCTCCAAAAACCTGCCTTCCTTTTCCCAGCTTTTGAATTCTTCATCATTGATAAAATAATAATCAACTCCATTTCTTTCTCCCCTTCTTTTTTTTCTAGTCGTAGCGGAAATTGAGTATAAAAGCTTATCATCATCCCTAATCAATAACTTACATACAGTAGTCTTTCCTGCTCCGGAAGGCCCTGCTATAATTATAATCATTCTATATTTTCAACTTGCTCCCGCAACTCATCGATGAGTTCTTTAAGATCAATCACCTTGTGAACCACGTCAGCGGTGTAAGCTTTTGAACCTATTGTGTTTGCCTCTCTTGCCATCTCCTGCAATAAAAATT
>CAYRCN010000073.1:0-8243 GCA_964422805.1 uncultured bacterium
CCTAAGTAATAATAGGCTTCATACAAGTTTGGACCCGCATTGATTGCTTTGTTCAGAAATTCGACTGAATCTTCATACATCTCTCTTTCGTAATAAACCAAACCAAGGTAGAATAAAGCGTAGAGAACAGCCTGCTTGCTTTTTGCGTTTTTCTCTATAGCAGATAATTTTTCTATTGCTTCTCCATATAATCCCTTTTTATGATTTATATAGCCGAGATTCGCATGAGCCATTTCGTTCTTGGGATCCATTTTTAAAACTTCCTGGAAGACAAGGGAGCTTTTGTCGTATTTCTGGAGGTGTATATATGCCCAACCGAGTAAGTTGTATACTTTTATATTTTTAGGGTCCATTTTTTTTGCTCTGTTTAGTTCCTTTATTGCTTCTTTATATTTCCCGCTAACAATAAGATTCCAACCCTTATCTATTAAAGTTGTAATATTTACCCTGCTTGATTGAATTTTGTTTATAAAGTTAGTCGACTCGGCGGTTTCCTTTTCCTCAACGGTATCCTCTTTTTCTTCGTGTTTTTTCGGTTCGTTTGTTTTTATTAGATCTAAAAGAATTTCCGCTCTTTTTTCAAGTTCTGAGATTTCTTCCCCTATTTTATTGATTGTTGATAAAATTGTAATTAGTTTTTTTTCGTTTTTTTCTCTATTTTTGACCCCGGTTGTTTCAATTTCCGATAATAAGCTTTTTATTTTGTCAAACATCTTTCTTTACCATAGCTATTAATTTGTCAGCAATTTCATTAGATGGTAAAACCAAATCTACGCAACCGCTTTTAATTGCAGAGCTAGGCATTCCGTAGACGACAGAAGTTTCTTTATCCTGTGCAATTACAAATCCCCCTCTTTTACGAATATTCCTTACACCTATGGAACCATCTTTCCCCATACCTGAAAGTACAACCCCTATAAGATTGCCGTCGAAATTCTCCGAGGCTGAGTTCATTGTTATGTCGGCGGAGGGGCGAACTCCATGGAGGGAGGGTTTTTTATTTAGTTTAATTTTTCGGTCTTGGCTGAACTCGAGGTGAAAGTCACCGGGCGCAATGAAAGCTTTGCCCTTATTAAGATAACTTCCTTCTTTTGCTTCCGTTACCGAGATAGAAGAGTGTTCGTCTAATCTTTTGGCGAAGGCTTTAGTAAAGGTGCCTGGCATATGTTGAACAACGATTATAGGAGCGGGAAAATCGCTGGGAAGGTTTTTGAATATTGAGCTAATAATTTTCGGTCCCCCCGTAGAAGCGGCTATAATGACTAAACTATCGCTCATTTTTTTCTTATTTAAACTAACTTGTTTTCTTTTTGTTGTTGTTTTTAGATTTGCTTTTGATGCAATCTTAACTTTTCTAATTATCTCTTCCTTTACGTCTCTTATATTAAGAGAGATAGGACCCCCGGGTTTTTCAACGAAATCTACTGCCCCGGCGATTAGAGTTTCAATGGTCTTTTGAGCTCCTTTTTTTGTGTAAGCGGATATCATTATTATAGGCGTTGGATTTATTTTCATTATTTTCTTTACGGCTTCTATTCCGTCCATATTAGGCATCTCTACATCCATTGTAATTACGTCGGGCTTGATAAGAGAGGCTTTCTTGACACCCTCTAAACCATTTATGGCTTGATCGACCACTTTGATTTCGGGATCCTCGTTCAGGATTTCGGAAATGACCTTTCTCATAAATGCTGAATCTTCAACAACTAAAACATCAATCAAATTATTTTAGCTCCGGTTTTATATGAGGTTATATAAACTTTCCCGTCAGACAACTGAAATCTTACCGATCTTCCGTAGTTTCCCCCGATGTCATGCGCAGTTAGCTTAATTCCAAAATCTTTTAAAACTTCTTTTCCTTTTTTTATATTTCTTTTTCCTATCGAATTCTCAATATCATCCATGAATTCCTCAAACATTATTGCTCCGCCAACCATTTTTGCTTCAATATCTTTCTTTTTTGCATTGCATTCCAGCATCTTTTCTAAAAGAAGCATTATGCCGGTATCTGCATATTTTGCTTTTTTCTTTCCTCCTGGGTTTACAGGCAGAATATAATGTACCATGCCTCCCAATTTTTGTTTTTTATCGTAGAGTGTTATGGCTACACAAGACCCAAGTGCGCTCGTTATAAGAGCTGTAGAATCGTTGGAAACTTTAATGCTTCCGGTCTCGACTGTTATTTCATTTATTTTTTGCATAGATTCTTTCCTTTATATTTACCGGCGTAAAGAGTTTTTTTACGTTGTTGGGGATAGATTCAACTTTGCCGAGTACCAGGATTCCATCTCTTTTTAAAGCCGTAGAAAAAGAGCCTAAAATCTTTTCTTGAAATTCTTTATTTAAATATATAAGTACATTTCTACAAAAAATTAAATCAAATTTCTCTTTAAAATCTGCGTCCTTTAGGTCCAGGTTTTGAAATTCTACGGAATTTCTAATCTCGTCAGTTACCCGATATCCTTCTTTTACTTTTTTAAAGTATTTGAGTTTGTAATAAGAGGGCATTTCTGTTAAAGCAGATTCATCATAAATACCTTTGCAGGCTTTTTTTATTGATTCTTTATCTATATCTGTCCCCAGAATTGTGCATTTAAGTTTTATTTCTTTGCATAAAATAGCAATCGCGTAAGGTTCGGCACCGTTAGCGCAACCAGCGCTCCATATCACGGGGTTTTCCATCAAGGGAAGAATCTCAGTTCTTAAGGTATCGAAGACGGATTTGTTTCTGAAAAAACTCGTAAGATTTATCGTAAGTGACTCTTTGAGCTTATTTTTTTCTTCCTTGCTGCCTTTTAATAATTTGGCATAATCATTGAAATTATCCACGCCTACTTTTCTCATGCGGGAGTGGATTCTTCTAACTAAAGGTTTAACCTTATAATTTTCGGGGTTGAAGTCCATGAAATTTTTTATTACTGAAACGACTTTCCCCAAATCTTCGTCTTCAAAATTCTTCATTACCTTTTGCGAGCTCGATTGTTCTTTTTATTAATTTGTTATCAGGATTTATTTCTAAAGCTTTTTTCCATAATTCGAGTGCTTCTTTTGTGTTTCCTCGCTGAAAAAGAATGTTGCCTTTTTTAAAGAACAAATCCCAATCTCTAATGCCCGTCGATATCAGAGTTTCAATCCTGACTTCACAAATGTCAAAAAGTTTATTTCTATAATAATAGTCGATTAATGCTTTTGAAAGTATTGTACACTCGGGATCTGATTTTAATCCCTGTTGATACATTTCTGTGGCTTTCTTTTCTTCTCCAATGGTTTCGTATAATTTACCTAGATTGAAAAAATATTCCCCGAACTCAGGGGCTAATGAAAGGCCTTCCTCTAAAGTTTCCGTTGCTTCCTTTATTTTCCCTTTTCTTGCCAGAATGTATGAATAATAGAAGATCGTATATGGGGTTTTTGTTTTAATGTTATCTAAGATATCTAAAGCTTCCGCATCTTTTTTCATTTTTAAGTATATGATCGCTTTGTTTAAAAGGATTTTTTCGTTGTTTTCTTCTCTCTTTAAAGCTTGCGACAGGTAATCCAGCGCAACTTCATTATTTCCCTTTAGCTCGTTTATCAGATAAATATTGTTTAAAGTTGAAGTCCGTTTAACCGTTTTAAGACTTTCTTTAAGAGCGTTTTCTGATTCGTCGAGGTCATTCAACTTGAAACTAATTATTCCTTTATAGAATAGAGCTTCGGGATTATTGGGTTTTAGTTCCAGTGTTCTGTTAAATTCCCTTTGAGCTTCGTTTAGCATTCCGATTTTTACAAAAGCTATTCCCAGATTCATGTGCTCCTCTATTTTTTCTTTGTCTTTCACAAGTGTTTCCCTTTTTATTTCGAGTTCTTTTAAGGCGCCCTTTTTTATAAGTGTAGAAAGCAATTTTAAAGCCTTAAATTCTTCCATTGGAAGCACATTTATAAGAGAAGACAGGGTTTTTTCTCCATCTACTTTATTTATAATCATCTGTTCTTCGTCCGTTAAGCTTGATTCGGCACTCCATTCAGGAGAAACTACGAGTATAGAATCTTTGTCCGGAAGGGAAGATGCGGCTAATTCATCTTTAAGGGCTGCGGATTCAAGCAGTACATCGTCTATTTTGATTGAAACAGGCAAACCTTCAGGCTGATAAGCTTCTCTTGACTCAAAAACGAAGTAGCCTTTTGCCCATCCGGATAACTCCATTATCGCATCTCTCATTTGTTTCTTTATGTAATCAGTCAGGGTCTTTTTATCTACTAATTCGAGTTCTAAGAAAAGTTCCCCCAGGGGTATATTTTCCCTTTCCTGCTGGAGTTCTAAAACTTCCTTCAGGTCTTTTGCTTCAATGAATCCATTTTCTACAAGAAGGGAGCCGAGTCTATCCTTTCTGTTCATCCAGTGTATATGGGTAAGGTTTCCGGCGTTTAGGTAAAGATATACAAGATTCTCTTCGTTTGTTATTGCCAGTTCGCCTGTTTTGCTTCCTATGTATAACATCTGTAGAATATCCATTATTGAGAGATCTGAAAGAGAACCTTTTATTGGCATTTTAAAAATCCCCTATAAGTCGAAAGCTTTCGTCTCTTAAGTTCATTGTTAATACTTTTTTCAGATTCTTTATTTTTTCCTTTGAAATCTCTTTCTCTTCTCTTGCTTTTTTTTCTGTAACTTCAAGTTTCCTGCGGGCGTTTTCCGCTAATTTTTCTTCTTCTTCTTCCAGTTTGGTTATTGTTTTTGATAACCACTCGGCTTTATCCGGGTTGAAAAGGGCGTTTTCTAATTCCTTATTTTCTTCTTTCGATATTATAGAATTCTTTATCAGATTATCCACAGCTAACATACCATATCTCTTTTGCAACTCTATAAGCCTTTGTATGTCTGTTGTGTAGGATACAAACTCACCGGTTAATAAATCCAGGTTGCTATTTATTACTTTTTTTATCCTGTCTGTATTAAAGCCTTTCATTTTCCAGACAAACATCTTTGCCCGGTACTCATCGCGGAGGATTTCTTCTTTTTCTGTTCCGGCAAATTTTTCAGAAAACCCCCTTTTTACATCTTGAATGAACCGCTCGAATTCGCTGGCTTCTTTCTTTGTTTCTTCCTTTTTCTTTTCCTTCTCTTCTTTTCTTCTTTTTTCCTCTTCTATCCTATCTTTTTCTTCCGGAACGTATCCCAGCACTCGTACTTTTTTTATAGATCCGATTGCCTGGCTCATTGTTTTTATATCTAATTTCTCGAGTTTCTTGAGGAATTTTTCAGATAAACCCTTTCCAAGTGTTTCTAAAACCTTCCTTTTCGAAAGAGAATCAAATTCTTTTATTGGTACTATAACTCCGCTTTCAATGCGGGAGATTATCCTGCTTGGCAGATTTAATCCTCGTGGATGGCGATCGCCTGTAATAATTATCTGTTTTTCGTTTTCGATGAAATAATCGATTATGTCCAGCAGGTTTTCGGGTACGGGCTTGTAAGTTTTCAGTAATTGAATATCTTCAATAACGAGTAAATCATTCTTTATGAATTGTTCTATAAATTGGGAATCTATTTCTTCTGCTTTAATAATTTCAGAGGTTCCTTTGAAATTTTCTTGCATGTTTTGAACGAGAAAACTTTTTCCGGATCCGGAAGGACCATAAATAAAAAGAGGATTAACTTCTTTTGATGATAGAGCTTTCTTTATCGCTTTAATAACTTCAATATTAAACTTTGAGGAAATTATTTTGTCCATTTTAATTTCCTAACTTATTTTTTACTTGTTTTAATACTTCGGTACCGATAGTCTTAAATACCTCAATAATTCCTTCTCCGGTAGTGGCAATAGAAGGAAAAGAAGGGTAATTATCCGGATTTAATTGATTATCTAAATCTTCAAGGGGTATTATATTATCTAAATCTCTTTTGTTATATTCTAAAACTAACGGGACATCCTCAAGTTTAATGTTGTTCTCTTCTAAGTTCTCGAGCATGTTTTCCCAGCTCCATATATTATCTTCGAGTCTGCTTTTCATGGAGTCCGCCACGAAAACAACGCCATCAGCACCCCTTAGAACGAGTTTTCTGGTAGAATCATAAACCACCTGACCGGGAACAGTATAAATTTGAAGTCTTGTGTTAAAGTTTTTAAAAGAACCTAACTCTACAGGCATAAAGTCAAAGAAAAGGGTTCTATCCTGTTTGGTTGCCATTGAAATAATGTCAGACTTTCTTTTTTCCGGTATCCTTGAGAAAAGATATTTCACGTTAGTCGTTTTCCCTGCCCTTCCTGGACCATAGTAAACAATTTTACATACAATTTCCCTAGAAGCATATTTGATAACAGCCATTTTTGATTTTAATATCCCAGCCTCTTCAAAAAATTTGTGTTTGTTTTTCCTTCAATAAAATCCGGATGGGTGAAAATCTCTTTATGCAAGGGTATAGTTGTGGGAACACCTCTTATCACAAACTCGTCCAGAGCTCGCAGCATTCTTTTCCTGCTTTGTTCTCTGTTTTCTCCGTATGTAATTAATTTTAGAAGCAGTGAATCGTAATTAGGAGGAATCTTATACCCCTGATAAATGTGAGAGTCTATTCTGATCCCTGCTCCTCCTGGTAGGTGTAATGCGTGTATGGTTCCTGGTCTGGGTACAAATGCCGCAGAAGGGTCTTCCGCATTTATACGAGCTTCCATGGAATGCCCTTTTATCTTTATTTCGTCCTGGTCAGGTATTTGAAGAGTGGAACCATTTGCTATTTTAATCTGCTCGGTTAATATATCGATCCCTGTTGTCATTTCTGTTACAGGATGTTCGACCTGTATACGCGTGTTCATTTCCATAAAATAGAAAGAGCCGTTTTCGTCAACAATGAATTCAATAGTTCCCGCTGATTTATAGCCTAATTTTTTTACTCCTTTTTTAGCTGCTTCTCCCATCTTTTGACGGAGTTTTTCATCCACAGCAGGGGAGGGGGCTTCTTCGATAAGTTTTTGATGTCTTCTTTGAATCGAACATTCTCTTTCACCAAGGTGGATGACCTTTCCGGAAGAATCGGCAAGAATTTGTATTTCTATATGGCGAGGATTTTCAATGGCTTTCTCAATGTATAATCTGTTGTCTCCAAAGGTAGCCTGAGATTCGGATTGTGCCATTACGAAGCCGGTTTTAAGCTCAAGATCGTTGTTCGCCAGCCTCATTCCTCTTCCTCCTCCTCCCGCGACTGCTTTCACAAGTACCGGATAACCAATTTTTCTTGCGATTTTAAGGGCCTCTTCTTCGTTTTTAACAGTGCCGGGGCTTCCGGGAGTTACAGGCACTCCTGCCTCTTCCATAATTTTTTTCGCTTCCGCCTTATCTCCCATTTGTTTAATGAGTTTGGAAGAAGGTCCTATAAAGGTAAAGTGATTGTCTTCGCATGCTTCTGCAAACGATGGGTTTTCTGCAAGAAATCCGTAGCCCGGATGAATCGCATCCGAGCCGGTAATTTCTGCGGCAGCAATTATACGTGGTATATTAAGATAACTTTCAGAAGGTGGTGCTTTACCTATACATACAGTTTCGTCCGCAAATCTAACATGAAGGGAATCGCTGTCAACTTCCGAAAAAACCGCAACAGTCTTTAAGGATAAATCTTTAGCTGCTCTGATTATCCTGAGGGCTATCTCACCCCTGTTTGCAATAAGAATCTTTTTCATTCAATTACCAGCGTTTAGCGGATTGTTCTATACCTTTAAGCCTCATCTTAAATTCATCTGGATTGTTGACATTTTCGAGAGCAGTTTCAAGGTCAACAATCCTTTCTTTATAGAGAATCATCACGCTCTGGTCAAAAGAGTGCATTTTGTATTTTTCTCCTTCCCTTATAGCATCTAAGATTGCTGTTACTTTTTCCTCATCTAACAGATATTCTCTTATTGTTGGGGTGGAAACGAGTACTTCTGTTGCCGGGATACGGCCCGTACCGTCCATTTTAGGAAGCAATCGAAGAGAAATTATTCCTTTTAACACACTGGTCAGCAAAGTCCTGATATGTTGATGTTGATAAGGAGGGAAAAAAGTTATTATTCTGTTTATCGTTTCTGGTGCGTTTAAAGTATGAAGAGTCGAGAAAACCAGATGTCCCGTATCTGCAGCTTTTATTGCTGTTTCCATTGTTTCCGCGTCTCTTATTTCTCCTATCATTATAATATCAGGGTCCTGACGGAGAATGTATCGTAGAGAGTTAGCAAAGCTTTTCGTATCGGTCCCGATTTCTCTTTGTGAGATAATAGATTTTTTGT
>CAYRCN010000074.1:0-8151 GCA_964422805.1 uncultured bacterium
ACAGATCTATCTTACCATCATCTCCGATTCTTTTCACTTTAACTCTAAGCTTATCTCCAACCGAAAGAACATCTTCAACTTTATTAACATGGTAGTGCGCTATTTCACTTATATGAACCAATCCGTCTTTCCCTCCTCCAATAGATACTATAGCGCCAAAAGGAAGAAGTTTTTTTACTTCCCCTTCATAAACCTCACCTACTTCAACATCCTTCACTGCTCCTCGAACCATCGCTTCGGCTTGTCCGACCGCTAATTTGTTATCTCCGAATATAGTAACCACTCCGGTCTCATCATCAATTTCTACTTCGGCACCGCTGTCACGCACTATCTTTTTAATAGTTTTACCTGAAGGGCCTATAATTCGACCTATCTTTTCAATAGGAACTTCTAAAGTTAAAACTCTCGGCGCAAACTCGGAGAGAGAATCCCTTGGGGCAGGTATAGTCTTTTCCATAATATCAAGAATTTTTAACCTGCCTTCCTTAGCCCTATCCAAACCTTCTTTTACAATATCCAGAGTTAAATCCTGAATCTTGGTATCAAGCTGTATACCCGTTATTCCTTCGCGAGTTCCGGCAACTTTAAAATCCATATCTCCCATATGGTCCTCATCACCCAAAATGTCCGTCAAAAGTCGATATTCCGCATCTTCTTTGACAAGGCCAATCGAAAGACCGGCCACATGTTTTTTTACAGGAATACCCGCATCCATTAAAGCAAGCGAAGAAGCACAAACGGTTGCCATCGAGGAGGAACCATTAGACTCAAGAATATCCGAAACAAGTCTTATGGTATAAGGAAATTCCTCTTCCCCCGGGATAACAGGCAATAAAGAATTCTCCGCAAGAATCCCATGCCCGATTTCCCTCCTTCCAGGACCTCTCATAAATCGAACTTCTCCGACAGAAAACGGAGGAAAATTATAATGAAGCATAAACCTCTTGAAATCTTCGCCAATCAAATGATCTATCTTTTGCTCATCTCTTTTTGAACCGAGAGTAACAGCTGATAGACTGACTGTCTCTCCTCTTCTAAAAATAGCAGATCCATGAGGACAGGGTAATGTTTTAACTTTACACTCAATAGACCTGATTTCATCGATCCTCCTCCCGTCAATCCTTTTTTCCTGCTCTAAAATCATCTTCCGCATAAGTTCTTTCTGTTTATCCTCAATCACTTTCTCTACCTGCCACCACTGATCTTCCTCATATTTTTCTTTAAGGTTATTAAGAATTTCCTTCTTCAAGTTTTTCCTTTCTTCCTTAGAGGGCGTGGTGTTCAAGTTGTCAATAAAGCTTCCAAACCTTGAACTAACCTCATCTATTAATTCTTTAGGAATAACGCCCACTTCAAAAAACCTTTTCTGCTTACCAACTTTCTCCGCAAATTTTTTCTGAAATTGAACTATCTTCTGTATTTCCCTATGAGCCACTTCTACAGCCGAATAAACGGTACTTTCATCTACATCGTCCAATTTACCCTCAATCATAGTAACAGCAGAAGAAGTTCCAGCAACAACCATATCCATTTTGCTACCTGCAAGTTGCGTCACCGAAGGATTTATTATAAACTGTCCATCTACCAATCCTACTTTTACGGCACCAACCGGTCCATTGAAAGGAATATCGGATATTGCCAGAGCAGCAGAAGCTCCAGTTACAGCTAAAGTATGAGTGTCATTTTCCTGATCATGCGAAAGAACCATAACAACAATCTGAGTCTCGTTAGCATAACCCTCAGGTATCAGTGGTCGAATCGGTCTATCCACCAATCTTGAAATCAAAATTTCCTTTTCTGAAGGTTTTCCTTCTCTTTTAAAAAATCCTCCGGGAATTTTACCCGCCGAATATGTTCGTTCAAGATAATCCACCACAAGCGGAACAAAAGAAAGTCCTTCTTCGGCTTCATCGCTTGAACAGGCCGTAGCAAGTACCACAGTACCACCAAGAGAAACCATTACTGAACCCGCAGCTTGCTTGGCTATTGTCCCTGTCTGGAAACGAATTTCATTATCTCCAACAATTAAAGAATCAACAATGTTCATAATATAAATTTATCCTCCTATACCCTAATATCCAAATCCTTTACAACTTTAACAAATCTATCATAATCCTTCCTTCTCAGATAATTAAGCAATCTTTTTCTCTTAGAAGCCAGATTTAACAGACCTCTTTGAGAATGAAAATCTTTCTTATGTTCTTTCAAATGCTCGGTAAGTTCTTTGATCTTCTCCGAAATTAAAGCTATCTGTACTTCAGGAGAACCTGTATCTTTTTCGTGCCGTCCAAACTTTTTAATTAATTGTTTCTTTTCTTTAGTGGTTATTTCCATTTAGAAACCTCCTTAAGACTCCTTAATGTTTCTTCTTCACTCTTTTTTATATCTTCTCTTAGAGATTGTTTTGATGAAAAAAACTTTTTCTTTCTTATCAAAGAGTAAACAAAACATTTTATTTTTTCCCCATATATATCCCTTGAAAATCCCATGATGTGAACTTCTATTTTAACATAATCTATTCCTAACGTAGGAGATGAACCTATATAAAGCATCGCCGGAAATTCTTCACCTTTAATCTCAACAATTGAAGAATATAATCCCTCGCATGGCAACAATTTATAATTTGAATCCAATTGAATATTAGCGGTAGGATATCCCAGCGACCCCCCGACACCATCCCCTTTAACTACTTTACCTTCAATTAAATAAGGATGCCTAAGCATTTTATAAGCTCCATCCATATCTCCCATCTTCAACAATTTCCTCACTGTAGAACTTTTAACCGGTTTATTATCTATTTTTACTTCCGGAAAAACGGTAACTTCGAACCCCAACTTTTCTCCCATTCTCTTCAGGAAATCCGAATTACCCTCTCTATCTTTTCCGAAACGATGATCGAATCCAATTATTACTCTACTGGGATTCACTTTTTTCTTTATAATTATATCTACAAAATTATCTGCGGACATTTGAGCAACCTCTGAATTGAAATTAAGAAAAACTATTTTCTTGACTGAATATCTCTCTAAGAGAAAAATTTTCTCGCTAATAGTAGTCAACAAAAATGGCTCACTTGCTCTATCGAGAGAAATCAAAGGATGGGGTTCGTAGGTCAACACAGAAACATCTCCTTTATTATTTCCTTCTTCGATTAACAGCTGGTGACCAAGATGAACACCATCGAAATTTCCCATGGCAAGGAAACCGGAAACGGAAGGGAGTTCATCCAAATTATGAATCAGAGAAAACTTTGATTGGTTGGACTGCATAAGTTTCACCTTTAGCTATTCCTAAAAGATTTCCCCGGTTATCCTTAACCTGATATAAACCTCTGGGATAGAATCCTCTTACCTTACCTCCATGAACAAAATCCCATACAGCATCTTCTCTAAGAGTTATTGTTTTTAAATGAGGTAGGGCTTCCCGAAACTCTATTATTTCAAAATTTCCTTTTTCAATATCAGAAAGTTTCCAGGAATCATCAATTTCATAAGGACCAACTCTAATTCTAATAAGTTTACTCAAATGCGCGCCGCAACCAAGAGCTTCCCCCACATCCCTTGCTAAGGAACGCATATAAGTACCTCTATGTGCTAAACACCTGAATTCCAAAAGAGGCGGAGAAAAATCCAGTAAATCGAATTCCTTAACTAACACCTCTCTATAAGGTAAACTCTTAATTTTTTCTCCCTTTCTGGCCTTATTATATAACCTCTCGCCATTCTTTTTTACCGCACTATATAACGGAACCACTTGATTGAAAGAACCCTTAAATCTCGAAAAAACTTTTTCGACTTCCTCTTTAGTTAAACTCGGGACCTCTCTTTCACGTATAATTTTTCCATCCGGGTCATCAGTATCAGTAACCGCACCCAATTTTATAGTACCAAGGTACTCTTTTTCATCACCTATATAATCCATTAATTTCGTTGCCTTACCATAAAGAATTAATATTAAACCCTCGGCAAATGGATCAAGTGTGCCACCATGACCAGCTCTTTTAAGATATAACAAACTTTTAACTTTATTTAAAAGTTCCGTCGTTCTCATACCTGGAGGTTTGTTGACTAAGATTAGCCCATCAGAAGGAAAGTTGAGCTGATATTCTGTAGTTTGCCGTTTCAAAGTCATAGATCTCTTGATCTACGGAAAGATCAAAGTGAAACTTCTGGTATTGAAAACCTGCTCCGAAAGTTGGTCCTTCTCTCTGACCAACTCTATCAAGAAAATAACCAAGTCTTAATGAAAAAAGATTATTAAGAGTATACTCAATACCCATCGCTTTCCATGAATCTCTCCATATCTCTTGAAAATCAGTATATTCAACACCTATAAGGATTTTTATTAAATCCATGTTTAAATTTAACTTATGTGCTTCTTCTTCTAAAAGCCCGAACGAGAGTCCTGCTCTGAAAGTTCGAGGGAGTGGATCGGATTCTCCATTTTCCACATAGCTGATATCCGGACCGAAATTTTGCAAGGAAGCTCCGATCCTGACAGTCTTAAGCCACTCCATACCAAACAAGTTAGCATTAATAAAATCATTCCATATATACAATAAAGAAACATCTAAAGCCCATGCCTGACCGGTGCCACCAGCGCCTGAAAGCCCAAGATAATCTCTAAGCACGATTTCGGGTGCCAGGAACGAACGAATATATTTCATCCCTATACCAACACCCAGATTTTCAGATAATTTCAAACAACCACCAGCCTTAAAAGCTATATCGTATGTAACCCACTCCTCATAAAAATCCCTAAGGCTATCGGAAACTTCAGTCTCACCAGTAGTAAGATAGGTCACAGCAAAATCTAAATTTAAGCCCTCACCTAAGGGAATTAAAAAAGTCAGATACTCATAATACATACCAGGATATAAACCCGGTAACCAATTTGCGTGTTGCCATCCTATTTGTTTACTTTCTACAAAAGCTAAAGTAGCATCATTATAATAAGTAGAAAATACATCTCCATCCGAGGCAGTAAAAGCCCCTCCCATTGAAGTCGCTCGAGAGCCAGGAAAAATCATCATAAAAATTGCTCCGGCTTCAAGGGAACTACCAAAAACACTTAAAGGTAAAATTATTAATAAAATCAGGAACGAAAAAACCGTTCTTCTCAACATTAATCCTCCTTTAAAATTTAACTCGCCCTAACCTTGTTCATTTTCAAAATAACAAAAAAACCGCTAATGTCAACCCCATGCTGATACATCAACATACCTTAAACTCATATTTGACCTACTATTCACCACTAACTACTTACCACTCTCTAACTAACACAAATAAAGACATAAAAAAGCGCATCTAAGTTCCATTATTTATGCAATATCCAGAAACTGCGATTTTTTCCTTATTCTTTCTATTTCTTTTAAAAATTTATCCTCTAATTTTTCCTTAATTACGTTCTTTACTGCGTTTCGAACAACCCCAATCATGTTTCGCATCGCAAACGGGTCGAAAAATTTAAAATCCGGAAAACCGTGCTGTTTAGTCCCGAAAAATTCTCCGGGACCCCGCAAGGTCAAATCAACCTCGGATAACTTAAAACCAGAGGAAACGTTTTCGAGGGTACTAAGCCTTAAGATAGCCTTATCTGTAATATTATCCCTATCTGCAATCATTATAAAATATGATTTTTTATTCGACCGGCCAATTCTACCTCTAAGTTGATGAAGCTGCGCAAGTCCAAACCTATCTGCATTCTCTACCACCATAATGTTGGCCTCCGGAACATCAATACCAACCTCAATAACGGTAGTTGATATGAGAACATCTACTTTATCTCCTTTAAAAGCTTTCATTATTTTATCTTTCTCTTTGCTCTTCATTCTACCATGCAAGATAGCAACTTTTGAATCCGAAAAAAAAGCTTTTTTGATGTTTTCTGCCTCTTCCTCTATCGAATGTAAATCTAAACTCTGCGATTCTTCAATAAGAGGGAACACTATATAAGCTTTACAATTTTCTTTACTTATTTTTTCTTTAATCCAATTATACACATCGATTCGCTTCTGGGGGTTCCTAACCCACTTTGTTTTAGAATAAATTCTCCCCGGAGGCATTTCATCAATTGTTGAAACATCCAATTCTCCATAGACCGAAAGAGCCAGAGTCCTGGGGATAGGAGTGGCAGACATAACAAGGACATCAGGGTGTCCTGCCCCTCTTACTTTTGCCCTCTGATTAACGCCGAAACGATGCTGTTCATCAATCACCACTAAACCTAAACTTGGAATTTTAACATCTTCTTCAAGCAGTGCATGGGTACCCAAAATAATACCCTTTTTTTTATCTATCTCTTTTAAGATTTTTTCCCTTTCCGATTGTTTCATATTACCTACTAAAAGCCATAGCGGAACCGATAAAAAGGATAAAAACTTTTTCATCAAGAAATAATGCTGATAAGCGAGAACTTCTGTAGGCACCATAAAAGCAACATTAAATCTGTTACTTACCGAGATAAGCATAGCAGCTACGGCAACCACTGTTTTACCCGACCCAACATCACCCTGAAGAAGTCTGTTCATTGGATAAGATTCGCTCATATCTTGCTCAATCTCAGAAAGCACTTTTTTCTGTGATGGAGTCAAGTCAAAAGGTAAAGCCGATAGAAATTCTTTTTCTAAATTAGATTTAATCTCAAATGAAATTCCTTTCCTTTCTCTTGCTTTTTGCCTCTTAAGAGCAAGAAATAATTGCAGATAAAAAAGTTCGTCAAAAGCAAGTCTTCCCCTTGCTTTTGATAAAAGACTTTTATTTTCAGGAAAATGCAGATTATACAACGCTTTATCCAGTGAAATTAAATCATATTTTTTAAACATATCGGAAGGCATCGGTTCTTCTATTTTGTCCAGGAAATCTTGAAGGACATAATTTACGGTTCTTCTCATAAATCTCTGTCCAATATCTTTAGTGAGAGGATAAACAGGGATAATTCTTCCCGTATGAATCAACTCCGTCTCTTCTTCGGTTAAAAATTCATAATCGGGATTTAAAATATACAAGCCTCTATAAAACTCAACCCTACCGCTAAAAAAAAGATGATCGCCTGTATTGAACCTATCTCTAACCCAGGATTGATTAAACCACCTTCCAACAATAATTCCACTCCCATCGTAAACCGAAACATCACAAAGCAGTTTTCCTTTTCGACTTCTCCTGGAATTAACAGAGACAACCTTACCTTCAACGGTTACTTCATCACTAACTCTAATATCTTTTATTAACTTTATCTCGCTTCTATCTAAATATTTTCTGGGAGGAAGATAAAGAATGTCTCGAATCGTAGAAACATTCAAGACTGAAAGCAGTTCTGCTTTTTTTGGGCCAACTCCTTTTATCCACTGGATGGAATCGGAAAGTTCTAAAGACAATGTTAAAAATTCAAAGGGGCTCTATTTAGAGCCCCTTACTTTCAAGGTTTCTCCTTCAATTTTCTAATTTAAAAATGACCGGATAGGCAAGACGAACTGCCACAGGCTTATCGTTTTGCATAGCAGGGCTAAATTTTAGCTGATAAGCTCTCTCCTTTGCAATTTTATCAATAGCGGGATATAAGGGCTTTGTAATAATAACATTTCTAACTGTACCCTTCGTGTCTATCCACAGTTCAAGATAAAGTTTCCCTTCTATTCCCAATCTTCTGGCTACTTCCGGATAAGTACCTTGTCGCATAATGCTTTCATTCAGAGGTTTTGGCGCAACTTCATAAGCGACAAACCTGGGCGGCGCAAAGTCCACATCTGCTTCTTTCTTTTCCAGTCCTGTAAAGTCAGTCTTCTCTATGGTCTCCGCTTCCACATCTTCGTCACTCTTGGCAGCCACTGGCATTTTAGGCTTCGGCGGAGGTGGAGGCTTAACAATATTCTGAAGCTGCGGCGGTAGCTTATCAACCTGTATAGGCTTCGAAAATTTAGGTCGGTAGGGCTCCCTTTTTGTTTCAGGAATAAACTTAAAGCCCAAAATTAATAATACGAGAGTAATCAAAAAACCAATTCTTATATTTAGGGGATACTGCTTCTTCAAGTCAACAATCTTCTCTTTCATATTGTTCACCCCCTTTTCTTTCTTGCGGCAAGATGAATCCTTAAAACTGAAGCATCGACGAATTCGTTCAGTACATCTTCTATAAGTTTATAACCGGTAGATT
>CAYRCN010000075.1:0-7991 GCA_964422805.1 uncultured bacterium
AGGTCTTAGGTATTGGGTTTTAGGTGTTAGATTGAAAATAACAAAAAAACTATATTTTGTCTTCATTATTCTTTCATCAGTATTTAGCGTAGCGGTTTTTTCTCAGGATTTTGAGGAACTTTCGTACGGTAAATTCATAGACGTGGATGTAAAGATAAGGACTTTTCTCGGAGATTTCGAGAGAAATTATTATGGAAACAAAGCTCCCTCGAGACTGGATATGCTATGGAAGAAATTTCTTGGCAGCGGTTATACCGTTACTTCACGTGAAGAAGGACCGGTAAAGTGGTCGGGATGCGGTTGGACGGGACAACCTCTTTTAGTGGAAGAAGATGGGGAATACTATTTGATACAGGGAGCATACGACCATAAACTGAAGAAGCTCGAGGCGAATACGGGAAAGACCATCTGGGAATACGAATATGATGATGTACTTAAAGGTACCGGTACAATCTGGTCTAACAAGTATGCCGGGAATTTCGGCAAAAGCCTTATAATACTTCAGGGAAGCAGAAGGGGTGCAGAGAATTCTCTTTATTCGGGTAAGATTCCCAGTTTCAGGGCAGTATCATATTTTTATGGGATAGACTATTGGAAGTTAGACGTGAAGAAAACGGCAAGTTACAGCAGAGATACGGATGCCTCAGCTCTTATTTTTAATGATACTGTTTACATTGGTCTGGAGAACGCGATCTTTACGGTGCTGAACCCAAATCCCGATAGCGTTGTTATGAAGGATGGGATGGAACAGCCGAAAATATATCAGGAATTAAATCTTTATAATAACAAAGATATATCTAAACACAGGGGGAATCTGGTAATAGAATCTTCACCGTGTCTTTTAAACGACCGTATTTACATAACCGCGGGTTCCGGTCATGTGTACGGCTATAATCTTAAAACAAAAAAGATAGATTGGGATTTTTATATAGGGTCCGATTTGGATGGTACACCGGTGGTTACCGAAGACAGCTGTATACTTGTTACTGTCGAGAAGCAGTACATAGAAGGAAAAGGTGGCGTATTCAAACTGGATCCTTCGAAAAATGAATCCGAAGCGGTTGTGTGGTATTTCCCGACGGGCAACGCCACATTGGCGGAGTGGAAAGGAGGAGTCATAGGTTCTGCGAGTATAAATGACAGAACGAGGCTTGAAACGCATCCTTACCTTGCCGCGTTTTCAGCAATCGATGGATACCTGTATGTTGTCAATCATAAAAAAATTGATGAAGCAAAAGGAAAAGTTTACGGTCCGAACAACAAGGAAACTTATCCTACGCCGAAGCTCGTATTTAAGAAAAGAATAGGCGGTTCTATTTCTACGCCGATTATTGTCGGTAATAAACTGATTGCCGCGGGATACGGCGGGATATATCTATTTGAATTTGATGAGAAAGGGAATTTTGAGTTACTCGATAATAAAAGCCCCGGAGTATTCGAGGCAACACCTATTGCGTGGGATGGAAAAATTTATGTCGGTTCAAGAAACGGATATCTTTACTGTTTCGGGGAATCTGAACCACAGAGCACACAGAGCAACACAGAGAAAAAATGAATTGTTGTTTAAAACCCGCCCCCCAACACCGAAATAATCTCACACAAAGACACATAGAACACAAAGAAAAAATCAGGAAAATTGAAAAATAGGAAAATCGGTAACTAAGAACTATGAACCAGGAACGACGAACTAAGGACATTTAACAGGGAGGATATTATGCCAATTGAAAAACTTTTAGAAAACTTAGATATACCTACAATTATTGTATTCGCTATAGTTGGAGTATCATTATTAACATATATTGTAGTAAAGATTTCCGGGATGGTGGTTAAGAAGAAACTTGTTCCTCTTGCCGAAATGCTTAATGCCGAAATAAAATCATCTTTTTTGGGAGGGACTTATATCAATATAATGAATTACGGTCCGGAGATTCATTTAAAGTTGACCCTCGGAGGAAAAGACAATCCATCATTTCTAATTTTGGAGCTTTTAAACCCGGTTGGATTCAATTTCAGAATTACGAGAAGACAGGCTTTAAATCAGATCCTTTTCAGGTGGGGGGAGGAAGTGCAGTTCGGCGATGCTTCTTTAGACGAAAATTATATAATACGTTCGGATAAGCCTGATGAAGCGAATTCATATCTGATGTATTCGAGACGTCTGGATGCCATAAAGTATTTTTTCGAAAACAATTTTGCCTCAATTGAAGCGAACGCGAAAGGTGTATATGTGAAGAAAGCTAACTACACTGAGGAAGACCTGGCTCCGGGGAAAGTAGGTACTTACCTGGATAATCTAAACAGCTTTTCTAGAATGTAAATCTTGTCAGATAGCTCTGATAAGATTTACCTTTAAAACAAATGGTATAATATGTTTTTAGAAAATATAAAAAAATTATTGATAGTATTTGTAATTAATTTTGAAAAGTTGGTAAATTACATAGTGGAAAATTTCGGTATAGCTGCAATTGTTGTAATTTGCATATTTGCTGTAATGTTTATATTCTTTTCGGTTTTTTTCTTTATAGGTAGAACTGCCAGAGTTATAATCAGAGGGAAACTCAAACCACTCGCCGAAATGCTTCATGCGGAAATAAAATCTAACTTTATGGGTGGTTCTTATATAAGTATATTGAATTACGGACCGGAGATTAGGTTTAGAATACTTCTAAAGAGGAAAAAACCTTACACGGATTTACTTTTATAAATGCTCGCCCCTATCGGATTCGACCTCAAAATTATCAAGGATCCGAATTTTGATAAACCGATTTCTCTGTTGGAAGAGGAAATCAAGATGAATAATGGTTTTTACGAAGAAGAATATTCGATTTATTACGATAAGCCCTCTGAAGCAGATTCTTACCTGGCTAATTCGGAGCACGTTAAAGCTATAAATTATTTTTTAGGAAATGATTTTGATGAAATAGAGGCGAATAAAAAGGGTATACATATCAGGAAAACAAATTATAATCTTGAAAACGTTTCCCAGGGAGAAATTTTTGAGTGTTTGGAAAATCTAAGCAAACTCGCAGAAATGTAACTCTGTGAATTATTATCTCAAAAACTCACCTTTCAGCACTTAATTGTAAGTTGAACCCAATAAACACAATGAGCTCAATAAACCAAAGAATTTCAAAAAAACTCAGCACTCCGCACTTTGTTACTTCCAACACTCTAACGCATATACGCCCTAACGCATCAACTAAAATTCATATTCGAATGAATTTTTACGCTGGTTTTACTTCCGGGGCGATAAAACCTTTGGGGGCTTGAGCTTCTTTTAATTTTCCGAATTTCTCTTCATATTTTTTCACGTTGTCCTGCAGAGCATTGATTATTCGTTTCATATGTCCGGGACTGGTAATAACCCTAGCTGTAACACTTCCTGCGGGAGGCGATGCCATTATAAAATCCATAATGAATTCCTCTTTCGTGTGTAGAACTATCATGTGGTTTGCGTATGAACCACCCATTAATTTTTCCGGAAACCTGACTTTAATTTCCTGGTCCTTTTTTTCCATTAATCACCTCACTTTTTTTAAAGTATATATATGGCGCAGAATTAGTCAAGATGGCGCAGAGCACCCGGGCATGAGTCTCTAGTCACCAGTCGCTAGTCAAAAATAACTTTCTGCCTGTAGCTTAAAGCCAACAGCAAAAACATAAAAACAATTTAAGAAATCTGTGTTTTTCAGGGTTAATCAGTGGCTAATTATGGGTTGTTCTACCCCTTGACTATGCAGCCCTTTTACGTTAATATTATATATGTCGCTTACTAAGAGATTGATACTGTCTAATTTGAGAAAAATAGGGATGAATTATTTCACTATTACCGATATATGTGATTTGTTTGATATTTCCAACAATTACGCTTCTCAAATGGCATACCAGCTTAAAATGGAAAACAAGATAGAGGAAATTGAAAAAGGTAAGTATACCTTACCTGAAGGTTCCGAATATCCTTTCCTCATTGCCTCGAGAACTGTCCAACCCTCTTATATTTCTTTTAAGACCGCTTTATCTGTATATATAACAAATAAGGTTCCGGACACTAAAGTTTATTATGTGGCAACTCCCAAACGTAAAAGACCGATAGCATTTAAAAAATACAATTTTAAGTATATTACCCTTAAGCCATATAAATTCTTCGGATTTTGTCAGTTAAATATTAACGGAAACGAAGTTGCAATGGCGGAACCTGAGAAGGCAATTGTAGATTGTCTGGAAGAAACAGAATACGGTCCTGATTTAATCAAGCTTAGAGATATTCTCAAAGATTTTCTCGGTTTTATTTCAATTAGGAAACTAATAAAATATGCCATCAGGTGTCAAAATAAAAGTTTGTTGGCTCGTTTGGGTTATTTACTTGAAACTTTAGATATTGAAGCTCCTATAAGGGGGAAAGATCTGCCTAAAGATTACGTAAAATTCGACCCGGCAGGTGACAGACAGGGAAAATGGATCGCCAGGTGGAATATTATCGATAATGTGTAAATTAAAATTCCATATAACTCTACCCACAATACCACCAAGTTATTAGAAGTTCGCTTTTGGCTTTTCGCTTTTTTTAGCTAACAGCTAATAGCCAACAGCAAAGAGCTATTTTTGACTACCACGCTTGACTCAGTTAATTCTTTTATTTACTTCTTTAGCCAGTTTTTTTACCCTTACCATTTCTTTTTCTTTCTTCTTATAATGATAATAGACGGTATTGTTGGTAAAAAGAGGGTCCGGTAGATTTTCTTCCATTTTTGTCTTCGGAATGGGGGAGAACTCCGCGAGAGATATTTTTACACCGGTTTTCTCAACATAAAGAATAGATTGTTCTACAGATTCAAAACTAACTCCCGGCGCTCCCGCAAGGAGATAAGTATAAATGTTTTCATTTCTGTATCCTGCGCTTTTAAGATTTTCAACGGCTCTTTTAAATTCGTAATTTGAAGTTTTCGTAGAAAGTTTTTCCTGTATGCTTTCGTCGGCTGTTTCAAGCGAAATTCTGGGTTCTTTAAATCCGGTTTCGTACATTGAGCGGGCGACCTCCGTGGAAATAAACCTTGAATGAAGCCCATTAGGCGTAAAGAAAGAAGCAATGATTCCTTTTTCTTGAATTTTTTCGCATAAACGGATAAATCTTTCCGGTGTGATTAAAAGAGCATCATCGTAAAAGGCGAATCTTTTTATTCCTTTTTTGTATAAATGGTAAATTTCTTCTGCAATTTGTTCCTCTTCTTTATCTTCTTTGGCTTTACAAAAATAAGAGGAAGAACAGTAGGGGCAATTAAAAGGGCACCCTACGGAAGTAGACAGGCAGGCATAGCTTAAATTTGAATAGTGAGAGTAATCCGGAGGCGGAAAAAAACTGAAATGTTCCGGTATTTCAAGGTCTATTTCTTCGATATAATTTTCGTTTTTTGAGTAAATTCTATCGAATCCAAGTTTTCTTGCGTGTTCGCCTAAAAGAGACGCATAAATACCGCCAAGAAGTAAAATAGGTTTTATTCCGAGTGATTCTATTATCTCTTTAATTTCAAGTAATCCCGGATACCAGTAAGTCATACTGCAGGTCAACATTACAACTTCAGGGTTAAAACCCCGAATTCTCTCTCTTATTACTTGCGCAGGTATGCCGTACCTTTTAAATTTTCCCGGCATATCTTTCAATATTTCGGGTTTCGGTACTTTCTGAGATTGGATTTTGCCTCTGCCGAAGGAGTCGCTTTTAATATTTTTAAAGTAAGGGTCAAACCGGTTCGGTACGTCCAGCAAATAAACCTTGTGATTTTTTTTCTTTAAAAGACTTGAAAGATACAGTAAGCCGAGAGGTTTCATCCAAAAATCGTAAACCGCAAAATCATATATGGGAGGATTTATAAGCAGAACATTCATAGGTATAGTATTGCCAATTGACTTTTTGTTTTTTTGCGAAAACAATATCTCATTTGGTTTTGTTTTCTTTAGAAATTAAATATTAAAAATTAAAAAGCAAAATGACATATAAAAGTGCAAAATTGTCCCTTCCCCTAACCGTAAAGACTAAAAAATTTTGTGTTATTCGTTTGATTTATTGTTACTTGTGTTTTTTAACGGCGAGGAGCTTTTTTCGGTGGTTTAATCTTTCCAATCCTCCAGCCTTCCGTTCTTAAAGTGAAGATATCTGTAACTATTACCCTGTGAGTCGACACCGTATAGCCACTTTTCAATTGTTCCCCAGGAACCTTCTTTTTGGTCCATTTGGTCAGGTCTTCCCCAGCTGAATAAAGCCTGCTGGGTAGTCATACCTTTAAAAATTTCACCATTTATAATTTTATCTATTACAACATCAGGATAGAAATAATATTCTCTTAAGTATCTACGCTTTGCCTGATCCGATAATTGAGAATATTCTGAAGCTCCGTACCTCTCAGGTACCTTAAGACCCTGATACCTGACATTACCTGATTCACACGAAACCAATAAAAAACCAATGAATAAGATAAGTGTTCTATTATATAAACCCATAAAGACTCCTCATGTTTCGTTAAGGTATAGTTGTATCAAGTATTTGTCAAGGGCGAGTCATGAGTCATTAGTCACCAGTCACTAGTCTCTTGTCAAAAAAATAAAATCATTCGTGTAATTCGTGCTATTTGTTGTTAATAAAATTGTTAGGATGTTTTAGAAGTTAAGATATTAGTTATATACCGAGTTCTTTTCTGAAATAATCGAGGACTTTTTTTAAGCCTTCTTCTCTCGAAACTTTTGGTTCCCAGCCAAGAAGCTCTTTTGCTTTACTTATATCGGGTCTTCGGACTTTTGGGTCGTTAACTGGCAATGGTTGAAAAACAATTTCACTTTTACTTTTTGTTAAGGTCAATATTTCTTTCGCGAAATCGAGGATACTGATTTCGTTCGGGTTACCTATATTGACAGGATAATTGATATCAGACATAAGTAATTTGTAAATTCCATCTATCAAATCATCTACATAGCAAAACGAACGGGTTTGAGAGCCATCTCCAAAAACGGTTATAGGCTCATTCTTTAATGCCTGGCACATAAAAGAGGGAAGGGCTCTTCCATCCTGGATTCTCATTCTGGGACCGTAGGTGTTGAATATTCGAACGATTTTGACGTCGATTTTATGTACATTATGATAAGCAGTTGTTATTGCTTCCGCATAGCGCTTAGCTTCATCATATACGCTTCTCGGACCAACAGGATTTACGTGTCCCCAGTATTCTTCGTTTTGAGGATTTACTTCCGGATCGCCGTACACTTCGGATGTAGATGCCAATAAGAAGATAGCTCCTTTATCTTTTGCAAGACCGAGAGAATTATAAGTTCCCAAAGCACCAACTTTTAAAGTGTGTATTGGGTGTTTATGGTAATCTATCGGACTTGCAGGACTTGCAAAGTGCATAACGTAATCCAGACTGCCTTTAACCTCTATATAGGTTGTAACGTCATGCTTTTTAAAAGTAAAATTGGGGTTTCCTAGAAGGTGTTCGATGTTCTCCATTCTTCCCGTTAGAAAATTATCCATGCAGATAACTTTGAATCCTTCGTTCATTAATTTTTCGCAAAGATGAGAGCCTAAAAATCCGGCTCCGCCTGTAACTAAAACTTTTTTTGAATCTTTATCTTGGTTCAACATGGGTTTATTTTATCAATTTACAGGAAATAAGTCAAGGGGGCACATTAGGTGTTAGGTATTAGGTTTTAGGTATTAGTAAAAAATAAAATTTGGTTTTTTTGTGTATTAGTGCTTTTTTTGCAAAATGCGAGAATTTCCCAAAAAATGAAGATTCCCAGTTGACTAAAATGAATTTTTGAGTATATTTACTCCAGTAATTATTTAGAGGGGATATACTTAAATCAAGGTTTCTAGTAGTAAAAGATCCCTTTAGGTTTTCCCCGCAGAAATGGTAGTTTTTTGACAGCTTGCATTAGTATGGTTGAGTAGTTAGTAACTTAAAGTAGGAGGTTTAGTAAAATGCCAGAAGGTAAAGTAAAAT
>CAYRCN010000076.1:0-7863 GCA_964422805.1 uncultured bacterium
GTAACCAATCTTTTAATTCCGGGAGACAATGATACGGAAATAGAAGATTTATCTAAATATTTAACATCAATCAATAAAAAAATCCCCTTACACATCTCACGATATTTTCCTCATAACGATTACGATAGACCACCAACTCCAATAAACACCTTAAAAGAAGCATATGAGACAGCAAAAAAATACCTGTATTACGTATACATTGGAAACGCGCCTATGGAAAGATTCGAAGATACTTATTGCCCGGATTGCTCGAATACTCTCGTTGAAAGATCAGGATATAATATTAAAATAGTTGGTATAAACAAGGAAGAATGTTCTAATTGCGGCAGGAAAGTCGATTTCGTCCTTTAAGAATAGGCGATATATTCATTATAATTTTTTTTCTATTTTTTGTTTTTTTTCTTCCAAAAAATCAGGGAGAAAAAGTAATCATAAGTGTTGACAAAACTAATAATTTTGTTTATCCTTTGAACCAAGATAAGGAAATTATCGTTAACGGGAAACTTGGAGCGGCAAAAGTTGTAATCAGAGACGGGAGAGTAAGAATTCTAAACTCACCCTGTCCATTAAAAATTTGTGAAAAAAAAGGCTGGATATCAAAAAAAGGAGATTTTATCATTTGCATTCCAAATAGAGTTGTAATTAAAATAACAGGAAAGGAGTACGATGCAGTCACTGAATAGAATAGCCTATCTCTCAGTATTTACAGCAGCTTCTATATCAATGTTCGTAATAGAAAGCTTATTTCCGACCCCGATACCCGGAATTCGCCTTGGGCTTGCCAATATATTTATTCTACTAGCTCTTATTTTCTTTGGTTTAAAGGAAGCTCTTTTAATAGGAATATTGAAATCGGTAATAGGAAGCCTGATACTAGCAAGATTACTTGCCCCGACTTTTATCTTTTCAATAAGCGGAACGGTATTAAGCACCTTTATAATGTGGCTAATTATACATACACGTTTACCTTTTAGTTTACTGGGAATAAGTATAATAGGTGCGGAAGCTAACGTAACAATTCAACTAATTCTTGCCACATCTATTTTTCTTCCTGGGGTTTCTTTCTTTCACATTTCCCCTATTTATATTCTATCTTCAATAATTACAGGTTCAGTAACGGGAATCTTTACTTACTTTATATATTCAAAAATTAATAGGAGGTATAAACCTTGCGTAGATTGAAGGAAAATAAGGGATTAACAATATTTGTCTTACTTATGGGTTTAATAATCGGTTCTTTTATCGGCGAGCTTCTTGGAATGGTACTACCGGATGGCGCCGTAAAGATGGTAATGACCACGCCTCTAAAAATCGGATTTCATCCAATCAGTCTGGACTTGCATATTTTCACAATAGTTTTGGGTTTTATGATAAAAATAAACCTGTTTGGCTTTATTGGAGTACTCGTTCTTGGGTACTCTCTAAAATGGTTATATTAGAAACTTCTCTGTTGTTAATTTTATCAAATAAGGAGATAATATGAGAATAAGAGAAACTCAAAATGGACTCAAGAACCTTATAATCGCAAATGTTTTAATTTTTACAATTCAGCTTCTTCTTGACAACATTATGCCTTTTACCCTTTATTTTGCTTTGATACCAAAAGAATTTATGAAAGGTTACATATGGCAAGGCATAACTTACATGTTTCTGCACGGAGGGTTCTTTCATCTCCTAATTAATATGTACATCCTCTGGATGTTTGGAAGAGAACTCGAATACTTATGGGGAACCAAAGAATTTTACAAGTATTACTTTATATGTGGAATCGGAGCCGCACTTATATACTCTTTATTCAACATGAATTCAACTATACCGGTAGTCGGAGCTTCAGGAGCTATTTTCGGAATACTTCTTGCGTTCGGGATGACTTTCCCTAGAACAAAATTAATAATATTCCCACTTCTAATACCCATTGATGCAAAATATGCGGTCTGGATATTTGGAATAATGGAGCTTATATTCTTATTCGAAGGAGGAGGAAACGTAGCGCATCTTGCTCATTTAGGAGGACTTGCAGTAGGATACATATACCTCCGCTGGAAGAGAAGAAAATTGTATTAATTTTGATTAGTGAGTTAGTACGTGGGTCAGTTGGTGTGTTTTTTTAACAGACTAACGCACCAACGGTCCAACCGACCAACTCTTTTAATTTATGCATTGACAAATAGACAGTTCCCCCGTATAATTTTTATATGCAGTGGGAAATAATAAAAGAGCCGGAAGAATTACTTCCTATTCCTCATAGTATTTTAAAAACTGTTAAACTTTACCCGGATAATACTGCTTTGCAGATTTTAACACCCGAAGGTGAAATACAAAAATGGACTTATAAAGAACTCGCATCTCTAATAATTTCTCTCGCCAGGGAAATAAAAGCCAAAAATATTGAAAAAGGTGATAGAGTAGCTATTTACGGTAATTATAATCCTGAATGGGTCGTAACTTACGTGGCCATACAGTTCGCGGGTGCAATAGGAGTTCCTCTTGATAATCGTTTAACTCACAGAGAGGTCAATCACTTTTTAAATAATTCAGGTTCTAAATTACTTTTCGCTTCAGAAGAGCTGCTGAGTCAAGATATTAAAATAAGCACGCCATTAGAAATGCCAAAGGCAACCTCTAATATAGATGATTTCACTTTACCGCATTTAACTCTCGACGATACCGCTTTAATTCTTTATACTTCAGGAACAACAGGCTCTCCTAAAGGGGTCGTGCTTACACAGAGAAATCTTTCAAGTAATGTGGAAATGTTGCGTCAGACAATAAATTTTGATACGGCAGACATATTCTACTCTCTTCTTCCTCTAAACCATGTCTTTTCCCAGACTATTAACATTTTGGCTCCCTTCTATATAGGAGCTTCGGCAACCCTTGCCCGCTCCCTCAAATCGAAAGAGGTAAAAGAAGACTGCATGAAAACTCAGCCTACCATATTTCCTGTAGTACCTTTAATTCTTGAGAAATTTATAAAGGGAATAGAAAAGGAAATCAGTAAGCTGCCGCCTGTTAAAAAAGTTCTTTTCGGAACTCTGAATGGTGTCGGCACATTTCTCCATAAAATAAAAAAAGGCAGCGGTTCTTTCCTGTATTCAACTATAAGAAAACAAATCGGATTAGACAATTTGAAACTTTTGGTCCCGGGAAGTGCTGCGCTGCCTTTATGGGTTTCCAAAAAGTTCGAAAAATGGGGTTTCCCAATAATTCAGGGTTATGGGCTTACGGAAACTTCTCCGGTAGTTGCCGTAAATCCTCCTCATGCCCCCAAGAACCAATCCGTAGGACTGCCACTGATGGGTTTAGACGTCAAAATTCTTAATCCCGGAGAAAAAGGAATAGGAGAAATTGCAGTAAAAGGACCTTCGGTCTTTAAGGGTTTTTGGAAAAACGAAGAAGCTACCGCCGAAGTGTTTGAAGGAGAGTGGTTTAAAACCGGAGATATGGGCTTTATCGATTACGACGGCTATTTGTATATTACGGGTCGAAAAAAATCGGTAATTGTTACAAGGGGAGGAAAAAACATCTATCCCGAAGAAATCGAGACTTATTTGTCCGAATCTCCTCTTATTGAAGAAATTCTCGTATCCTATCAAACCAATCCGAATACACAAAACGAAGAATTAGTTGCAATTATTTATCCGAATTACGAAGAATTGGATGTATATTGCGAAAAACAGAAAACAAAGGATAAAGACCCTCATAAAATATTAACTGAAGTCGTAAAAAAATTAAACGAAGATTTAACTGATTTCAAGAGAATCAGAAGAGTAAAGATAAGAGACGAAGAATTTCCAAAAACCACAACCCGAAAAATCAAACGCTATCTCTTTGAAGAAAAAGGATTGGAAGTCTAGACTTTTTTACCACAGAGACCACAGAGAAAACCAAAAACTCACTGAGCACACAGAGATTTTTAATTTGTTTATTTAAAACCCAATCCCCCTCCCAAAATTTTCTCACACAAAGACACTAAGACACAAAGTTTTCTATTAGTCCTGAGTCAAGATAAAATCCTAAATCCCAATCCTCACCCCTAACATTATCACAGAGAGCACAGAAACCATAAAGTTTTTATTTCTGTTTTTTACAAGCTAACATCTAAAGGCTAAGAGCTAAAAGCTTTTTTTACACTCGAAACTTGAAACACAAAACTCGAAACTTTTAATTAACACAAAATCACAGCAGTTAAAAAGCTTCAGGCACAAAAAATTAAAAAAGAACTGTTCCCTTGACATTTAAAGGATATTTTATATGTTTTTTCTATGAAAAATAGAATCGGCTTTCATTTTCAAAAACCAATGTATCAACATGCAATTTGTGTTCTGGGATTAAATTCCCAACCGCAATAAACATAAAGAAGATCTATGGGCATTACACAAACCACTGACCTACATCCGGAATTTAAAATCTTTCTTACGGATATTCAGAATACCTATTTCTGCATAACCGCATTGGTAACCGATCCCCATGCGAAACCTATTAATATGACAGAAGCTATATACGATCGTATTACTGAAATATTAGCAGATGCAGGAGCACAAATTGTTCACGAGCGGATATTCGGAAATATTAATATTTATGAAAGTCTGCTTGAAACACGAAATAAAACTGTTCGGCATAGGTTCCCCGAAGATCCGGGTATGGTAACCTATATAGAGGGAGAATCCTGCTACGGTAATCCACTTGCCGGTATCCAACTTCGCGGTTTCCGCCCTTCTCAAGCGGAAGAAATGGTAAAGATCATACGTGAAGGAAACATTCCCCGCGGACGAATGTGGAGTCGAAATGGCGCAAAGTTTTTACAGTTCCAAAGCCTCCACGATGAGAATCTATCCAACGAAAAAAACCACCGAAAACAAGCGGAAACGATGTTTCGTAAAGCCAGAGATCTTTTAAAATCTGAAGGCGCTTCATTCCGGGATGTGGTTCGAACATGGATCTATGTGGATAACATTCTAAAGTGGTACAATGAATTCAATTCGGCGAGAAATACTTGCTATACCGAATTCGGATTACTTCATAATGGAGATGTCAACCATGCGGAAGAGATTTTTTTACCTGCAAGCACAGGTATTGAAGGAAAGAATCCTTCAGGCGCGTCTACAACTATGGATTTATTAGCAGTCACGCAAAGAGCCAATACCGGAATAGAAATCCAACCTCTTTATGGAATTCGACAACGTTCGCCTTATCGATATGGTTCTGCATTCTCCCGGGCAATGAGACTAGTAGAGCCTGAGGAAAAATGGGTCTTTGTTTCAGGGACTGCTTCGATTAACGAAAAAGGAGAAAACATCCACATTGGAGACTTACATTCTCAAGTCAAACATACGGTAAAAGTGGTGGATTCTCTCATTCGTCCGGAAGGAGCTTCTTTTTTAGATCTTTGCGAAGCCACAGTATTTCTAAAGCGGAAAAGTGATTTCTCATTGTATCAAGAAACCGCAGAATCCCTGGGACTATCCGATATTCCGGCAGTATATTTGGTAGCAGATGTATGCTGGGATGAACTTTTATTTGAATTAGACGCAGCGTTTGTAACTCAACTATAATTTATTTCAAATCGCGTGCGGTTTCGATACGCCAGAAGAGACAAAGTAATCCACACCCCAACAATCCAAAGCACCACCAGAGGAAATCCACCTCCCCCACCATATGAATGCATCCCAGAAAACAATATGTTCACTCCAAAATACGTCATCAACAAGGTCCCAAATGCAGGTAACGCCAAAACATTGAACCAATATTTCCAATGAGAATGTAAAATAAAGCGAAGATTAAGCACCAACGCATAAGAAAGAATAACGATTAACGTCCACGATTCTTTGGGGTCCCACCCCCAGTATTGACCCCATGTCTCATTGGCCCATATTGCCCCTAATATACTACCTATAGAGAGAAGAAGAAGACCGATCCAAAGTGCCTGTTCTGTGATTTTGCTCCAGGTGTAGACTCCACGCAGGAAATGATTTTCTTTTCTGGAAATTGGAAACGACAATGTTAAAAGATTTAAAAAAGCTATAGTGGTACCTATAGAAAAAAAGCCATAACTGGCCATTGCAGTAGATACGTGAAGAATAAACCATCTGGATTTCAAAACAGGAGGTAGGGGAAAACCGGCTAAATACATAGAAGGTGTATGGGCTACAATTAACACAATTCCTGCAAGCAAACTCCCGCATATCATGGGTAAACGAGAATGACGGGCTAATGCAATACCTGCCAAAAGAC
This sequence comes from uncultured bacterium, assembly GCA_964422805.1. Taxonomy (GTDB): domain Bacteria; phylum Hydrothermota; class UBA3072; order UBA3072; family UBA3072; genus JAFGHJ01. The sequence continues at coordinate 6,235 of CAYRCN010000076.1, forward strand.
TGGCCCATCCTGCAAATACCATACATTCATATTTCATATTCCATACGGCTTGGTTCATAAAAACCCAACGTATTACTACCCCTATTGTAAATATTAAAAATCCAAGCCATATTGCACACTGTAAGATTTTTCCCACGATGGGAAATAGTCTCTCAAATCGGTTTTTAAATGTAAATCGAATTAAACTCATCAATAAAAAAAAGCAAGATACCAATACAAACCATTTACCTAACCACTTCAAAATCTGAAAACGGTGGTACAATTCTTGTATTTGAACGTGAAAAGCCGAAGAACAAAGGCTTATTATTACCATAAGGCATATGATAATAATACCAAAACGACTTCCTCCAGACCTCCGAACCTCAGTCTCAAGTTCACGGATACGACCTTTCGGATGGAAAAACGCCAGCGCTATCACTCCGACGAGTAGAAAAAAACCCGCATAAGCCACTGGGATTCCGGGGTCCCGAGATACAAAAAAGACGGAACCTTTTTCATCCTCGTCAAAAGAATACTGATATACACGGTAGCCTCGATACCGAAGAATGTGATTCATGTAAATCGAATAGGATTTATCTATATTACGTTCAGGATCTTTAATTACCACATCACTTATAAACTGAGAAGGGGCTTCTGAATTCTTATAGCGCTCGATGCTGAAGTCCGAAAGTTGCAGAGAAAATGGTAGTTTGAACGGCTTGGCACCGATAAATTGGTTGGATGTTTCTCCTTCGCGAATAGAGAGATAACCTTCTATTGTAAAATGTCGAGTCAATATAACTCCCGATAGAATGATAAAAAAAGCAAAAGGGAACAAAACGACGTCCCATTTTTTTCTCTGCCATAATTTAGAGTAAAAAAGATTTGCGAAAAGAGTGACCGAAAACCAAATCCATAAAATTTCAAACCAAAAGGCTTTATATACCAGAATCTTTGCTGCAGAACTCCCGTTCGTCCGCTCAAGTAAAGTTGCAATTACTATACTCGCAATAAGACCCAGGACGAGCACGAACATGGTTTTTATAGAGAAAAAAATTCTTCGAATCACTTTAAAATCCTCTTTGAATTATCCACATATAATCAGAAATACTCCGTTAATAGAACTATTTTCTTACTGGTTTTTTAGAATATTTACTATTCGCATGTATTAAAAATGTTAGTTAAATGCTGGATGACATTTTGAACTCATCTATTTAATCTTTTCTGCTTTTAATTTTCCTTTTTAGGCGTTGCCCCAGTAATCGCCATATCTACCGGAACGTTCTCAATTTCACGAATAACACGTGCGAGTTTTTCCTCTGTAGCTTTTACCGGCTCAGTAACGAGTTCGGGGATAGTGTAGGTCATCAAATAAGAGTCATAAAAAGTAGGATCTTTGTGAGGCACTACAAAAGCTTTGTACATCTTTCCATTTTCATCCACATATGTAATGTACGTTCGATTGAACAAAGGATTTTCTTTTTTACTACTAAAAACGATCCATCGGCTATTGCTTGACCATGTGTGCCAGGATTCACACTCATCACTATTGATTTCCATTTTTCTATACACAGGCTTACCGGTTTCTTCAGTTTTTTTCAAATCCAGAATGTAAAGGTCGCTATCGGGATGATAGCTGGGCCAACAACT
>CAYRCN010000077.1:0-7771 GCA_964422805.1 uncultured bacterium
GGTTTTCACGGTTTCATAACTTTTGACTCCAATCCTTAAACAGTATCGTAAAATAAAGAAAAAATATCAGGATTCCGTTTTACTATTTCACATAGGTGATTTTTACGAAACGTTCTACGATGACGCAAAAATTGCCTCCGAAATCCTGAACATTACTTTAACCTCTAAACCTATGGGTAAAGATGTTAGAATTCCACTTGCTGGTATTCCTATTAAAGCGGCTGATTCTTATATTGAAAAACTTGTTCACGCGGGAAAAAAAGTTGCTATTTGTGAACAGGTAAGCGATCCAAAAGCTTCAAAAGGTCTGGTAGAAAGGGAAGTCATAGAAGTTATAACATCGGGAACGGTGATGCGGCCTTCTTTGCTAAACGCAACAGATAACAATTATCTCTTTTCGATAATAAAAAACGAAAATACATATGGAATTGCTTTCTCCGACATATCTACGGGAGAATTTCAATCCGGTGAAATAAAAAACTTAACTGATGAATTAAATCGTCTATCTCCAAAAGAATTAATTATCCCTGAAGGAATGCAAATTGAATTACCAGACACTATTCCTGTTACAAAAATTGAATCTTATAGATTTGACAGAGATTTTGCTTTAGAACTTATTAAAGACCATTTTGGGGTTTTAAAAATCGATGCTTTTGGTCTCGCAGAAACTTCCCCGGCAGTCTGTGCTGCTGGAGCTCTTCTTTCTTACATAAACGAAAATCAAAAAACAACATTAAAACACATAAAGAAAATATCCCGTTTCAATCCCAGAGACGGTATGTCCTTAGACGGGGCAACAATAAAAAATCTTGAACTAATAACCAAAATAAACGGAACTCAGAAAGGAGCTCTTTTAGACACAATAAACAAAACCTTAACCTCAATGGGAAGCCGCCTTCTGAAAAAGTGGCTATTGTTTCCCTCTACAAATAAACTCGAAATCGAGAAGAGATTCGATGGCGTAGAAGAGCTAATCTTTAAAAGAAATATCTTAAGAGAAATCCGGGAGAAACTAAAGGAAATTTCTGATATTGAGCGTATTACCGGGCGTATATCTACTTCAAGAGCAACTCCAAGAGATCTGAATTCTTTAAAAACATCGCTTTCCCTCACGGAAGAATTAAAGAAAATTATTTTTCCTCTAAATTCAGCCATATTCAAAAATCAAGCAGAAAGAATAAAAGATTTAAGGAAAATAATAACATTAATTGAAACTTCAATCATTGAAGATCCTCCTGCGAAAATTAGCGACGCAGGAATTTTTAAGAAAGGCTATAGTGTCGAGTTGGATGAAATAAGGACAATCGCCACTGAAGGTAAGAACTGGGTCTTCAAATACGAAAAAGAACAAAGAAAAAAAACAGGCATAGATAAACTTAAAATAGGATATAATTCAGTTTTCGGATACTACATAGAGATTACCAAGGCAAAACTTAAAGGGGTTCCGGAAAATTACATAAAAAAACAAACTCTTACGAATTCTGAGCGATTTATCACCGAGGAGCTAAAAGATTTCGAGTCAAAAATATTAACGGCAGAAGAAAGACAGAACGAAATAGAAAAGAAACTTTTTGAAGATTTAATAGAAAAATTACAGAACTATATAGGCGAATTTGAAGAAACTGCTTCCGGCGTCTCTTTAATTGATATAATAGCCAACTTCACTGAAGTTGCCCTAACTCATAATTACTCACGCCCTAAAATAACAAACACCAAGGGTATCAAAATTCTAGAAGGAAGGCACCCGGTAGTAGAAGGAATATTACAAGAAGGCGAGTTTATTCCAAATAATGTCGATTTAAACGAAAGAGAAAGCATAATAATCCTAACCGGTCCCAACATGGCAGGTAAATCAACTTATTTACGTCAGATTGCTCTAATAACAATAATGGCACAAATAGGTTCTTATGTACCTGCAAAAAGCGCTGAAATAGGAATAATAGACAGCATTTTTACCCGCATCGGAGCATCTGATGATCTGGCTCGGGGCGTTTCAACTTTCCTCGCGGAAATGAACGAAACCGCAAACATATTAAATAATGTCACAGGAAAAAGCCTTGTTCTCTTAGACGAAGTCGGAAGAGGAACCAGTACCTATGACGGCCTCTCGATTGCGTGGTCAGTAATTGAGTATCTTAATTCAATACCTGAAAAACCAATGGTTCTCTTTGCAACACACTATCACGAACTGACTGAATTAGAAGAATATTACAAAACGGTCGTAAACTATAACGTTTCAGTAAAAGAAACCGAAAATGAGGTTATTTTTTTAAGGAACGTAGAAAGAGGGTCCTCGGACCGAAGTTATGGAATTGAAGTCGCAAGACTTGCGGGTTTACCGGACAACGTAATTAGGCGAGCGAAAGACTTACTTGCAGATTTAAGAGACGATGACCGAGTTATCAGAAAACATCCTCCAAAAACAAGACAAAATTCACTTTTTCAGATAGAAAATATTTTACTAAATAAAATCAAATCTCTGGACCCGGACAATATGACACCTAAAGAAGCTCATAACGCCCTTTATGATTTAAAAAAAGAAATAAAAAAAGAATGAAAGAGCGAAAAAGATAGAAACGAATTCTTAATTTCAGAAAATACAAAAAACTAAGTTTTTTCTTTTTTATAACGCGGAAACCCGATGGATATTTCTTTCCCCTTAAGTGAAAACGCAGCACTCATTCTGTCCAATATTTTCCTTACGGCGAAAAACGGAAGCCGTTCAATTTCGCTTGGAAGTAAGTTAAAATCGTCAACGGATAATCCGGCAAAAGCAGGTGAAATAAAATTAACAACACATACTTTATCGTTAGAACTAAGAGATAATTCATAGCTCCCTTTAGAAAATTCAATCAGAAAATCAAGAATAAATCCGAGTTTTTCTTTATCAAACTCGACAACACAAGAAACATCTGTTTGGATATTATAATTATACTCTATAAACTTACTTATATCGGCTTCTTCCAGAGTTAGATCCCTTAGTTTTAAATAAGGTTCATAAAGGTCTTGCAATTCTGCGACTTCCTCATTTAAATCATTAAGAACATCATCCTCAACTAATCCACGGAGCGCCACAATAAATTGCTGCACGCCTCTTAATTTATGATCAATCGTTGAAAGTAACTCTACTGTAACTATTTTATGTAACTTTTGTATTTTTCCGCCTTCCATTTCCAAAAATATTATAAGAAGAAATGATGAAATGTCAATAGTGAAATTAGGGAAAAACCTAATATTATTTTATCTTCTCTCTAATTTTTCTAGATTCGGCAAAAAGCCGCTCAACTTTCTTTCTGTAATTCTCACTCAAATCTATATTCCTTCTTTTCATAACTTTAGCTGCTGTTTCAATAGCTTTGTCCAATTTATACTCTTCAATTTTATCTCCGCACCAGCTAAAAGGAGGTACATACTTAGGGGGATAACCCCTTCCAAATAAATTACAAAATGGTTCGACAATGGTTCCCGTATTAAAAGTAGTGTTGATAGCAGCTTTAGTGTGATCTCCAATTATAGCTCCCAAAAACTGCATACCGGTTTCATACCGTTTACCCTCTAAAACTACACTCACTTTACTGTAATTGTTTTTTAGATCAGAATTAGTTGTACCGGCCCCCAAATTTACCCATTCCCCAACAAAGGCATGACCAAGAAAGCCTAAATGTTGCTTATTAGAATACCCCTGAAATATGGTTTCTTCTATTTCGCCCGAAATTTTTACAACATCACCAATCGCAACAATATCCAAAAGACTACAGGGTTTTACTTTTGATTTCCCACCTATATAAGCAGGACCTATAATGCAACAATGGCTCTCTATAACTGTATCATCATCAATCCAGACAGGAGCATTTTCCGCTTCTAAAACAACGCCCGCTCCTAATTTTACACCTTTACCAATATAAACATTGCTTTTATTTTCTATATGGACAGTATCAGCAATCGGACTAAGAATTTGACCTAGTGAAGAATTCCCACTTAAATCCGAGTTCAACCTTTCCGATAAACCCGCAATAACGTCCCATATAAAATTAAACATAGGAACTTCCCGGGTAACAACTTTAAATCCATCGAAATTCTTATTATCAATGATTTTATTACCTCTGTAAGCGAGAATATCCCCATCCTTACTAACAACACACGTGTTCGCTTCCAAATCTGCAAATGAACTAAAATCCTTTAACCTGGCATTCAAGAAAAGCATATCATTTTCTACTTCAATTTTATCGCCATAAGACTCTCTTGGAGAAAATGTTAAGACTTTAGATCTCAATTGCAAAGATGCTTTTTCCTTTTGTGTCCATCTACCGGTTCTAATCTCGTCTGCGGTACGTAATCTGGTAATAGGATAGAAATTCCTTACTTTTTCGTCCTCAAACAAAACAACATTCATAATTGCATTTTATAAAATTAAGATGATAAGTCAAGGGCTATTTAGGGTGAAAAATCGGCTGTAACACCAATTCTCCCGGTGTAATATATTTCTCCGTTGCTGAGTTTATGTATATTTGCATTTGTTACCAAATGAACCATTTCGCTAAAATCGAATGTTATAGAGGATGTTAGATCGTAAAAGAATCCCGGAGGATAGAGATCTCTCATTCTATAAGAATTAACACTGCCGTCAGGGTAATAATTATGTCCGAGGGTTACCCGCAGTAGACCGCTTTTTTTACCTCCAAAAAGCCTGTATCCCAATTCTACAATAGACGAAATAAGCGTATCTTTTCCGGTGGTCAGAAGTTCTTCAAGTTTTATTTCGGCCCCGCTTTCATACCAAAAACTTAAAAAGCCACCAATTTTATCTTCCTCTGTGCTAAACTCCCTTGTCAGTCCCAGTTCACTATATCCCTTAGCGCTATTATTCTCCCAACCTGTATTAATCTTTCCGTAACTACGGTCCGAAATACCCCAGAAATCCTCTCCGCTACTATATTTAAAATTAGTCCTTAAAAAAATTCTATTTTTACTTTTCTCAGGAAACTTAAGACTTAACGAACCATCGTTCCTGGACATTAAATCAGGGCTAAAAGTTGAATTTAAATATCCGTTCAGCAAAATAATTCGCTCAGAACGGACGGAAATATTTGTAGAATATTCTCTTGAATCCCTTTCTTCTCCCGTGTATACAACTCTCTTGATATAATCTCCATATGGGTTTTCATAATAAATATTGGAAGTTGTGTCAAAGGAATAATCTCCTTCGCCAGGAATTACCTGTTGATAATATCTTTCCCAGATACTTGCTTTTTTCTTAGAGATATCAAATTTGCTTCTTAAATAAAAAGCACTCAAGTTCAAATTCATATTGAGGCTTCCGTTAGTGGTTCTTTCAATTTGACCCGAATTCAAGTTTTTTCTATAAATGTGTGATGCGACAATGGAGGCATTCTTATATTTAAGATTTGTTTTCCCTACATACACTTTAGCTGTATCCCCGAAATTATCACCCTCTAACCCATACAAAAGGTCCAAATACTTACTTCCTGTAAAAAATTCTCTTCTGTAATCTTCCTTTCTACTTAAATCTCTATAGGAAATCTCATAATCGGAAAATCTGAAACCACCCTTTAAATCCAGTCTTTGTTCCTTAATATTTTCCCAATAAAAAAACACCGGCGAAATCCTTAAATCTATTTTATCTTTACGGGCAGTATCAGCTATCCCGTAAGTATAGGAACCTTCAATTCTTGAGTTTGGAATAAATTTCACGCCGCTTTCTAAAAAATCGGAAGGAAAACTAACCATCTCCCAGGTCTTCAGCAAATCTTTCTCTCCCTCCCATTCCCTGACAACAAAATTTGAGGTTTTTCTAGAATAATCAACCCATAAACTTAAAAAATCATATGGTTTAAACTCAGATTTAATATTTCCATTTAAACCATCTTTTTTTTCACCTCCGAGGGGAGTTCTAATTCTTCTTGCTTTTAATTTTCCTTTTACTGCAAAATTTTTTAATTTTTTATTTAAGCTAAATGAAAACAGGTTATCTTCTTCTCCTAAAGGAACTTTACTTTTTACAGAATACGGCCCATCACCGGTCCAGAGAAAATAATGTAATGAATCTACATATTCATATTCTCCCTTACCTTCTCCAACCCACTGAAAATAAACTTCATAAGAACCTTTTTTATAACCCTCATAAACAAAAATAGAATCCAGAAAGGAATAATCACCATTTCCTTCTCCCACATTCGAATAAGAGTATCTGTAGCCAAAACCGGAATCAGGATAAGATTCAATTAAATCCTTTTCCGAGAAATCCTCTTCTCGGGTAAAGGTAAAAGAGTAATCGTTACTCTCAAACGCGGATTCATAGAAAATATTGTTTTCTCCGTAAACACTATATTGAAAAAGAACAAGAACTACTGACTCATTATCAAGAAAAACAGATGGAGTAAAAGTCAGAGAGTTTCCCAGGTAGTTTATTATGTAGTCTTTCTCGGCTCCCCTATTTAGCAGTTCACCATTAAGCCAAACTTGTTCTGACCCTCTTATTATTGAAAACCCGCTTATTCCTTCCTCAGGAGTAATTTTATAAGGACCTTGTTCGTCTTCAACTGTCTTAAACGTAATTTTCCCATATTTAGCCTTAGAAACTCCGGCTACTCCGGATAGTTCTTTCCGGTTGAAAGAAACCCCGAGCAATCTTTTATCTACTCCTTCTTCAGTAGTGATAATATCACCCATTCTCAAAGATAAATCCTCGGAATTCGCTTCAATAAATATTTCATCAATTTCCCTCAAACTCTGCGAAACCGCCCCTTGAGGAATATCTTCATCAGATAGAACTCCGGAAACATCAAACTGTCCCGCCCTCCCCCCTATCTTCATCCATAAACTCTGGCTTATATCTGAGCCTCCTGACCGTACATCGACAAATAAACCTTTGTTACCGTTTATAACAAGTTTATCGCCATCTTGTTGTGGAAAGATCTCTACAGTTTCAGCAAACAAAGCCCTGCTTGTATCCGTAGACCACCTTGAATAGCATTCACTTAGTTGAAAATCCAGATGTGAAAATTTTAGTTTTAACTGAGAGGAACACTTTTTCTCAATTTTCAAGGTACCTCTTCTATAATCTATTATATATGATGAATCACGTATCTGAAATTTATCTCCGCACCACAGGCTATCAGAATTTTGAATAATAAACGGATAACCGAGACTAATTTCTGAAGTATCCGGTGAATCAATAATTAAAATTTCTGATGATATCGAAAACAATAATAATATCAAATTAAAATATAATCCCCTTAATGAAGTGACCTATAAACAATATCGGCTAATTTATCCCCAATACCCGAGACTTCGCTAATCTCTTCTTTAGATGCCGCAAGTATCCTGTCCTTTGAACCAAAATGCTGTATTAAAGCAATTTTACGCTTATAACCAATACCTTCAATCTCGTCCAATTCTGAAAGAGAAAGTTTTCTTCTTCTGAGTTTTTTATGATAATTCAGAGCAAACGAGTGCGCTTCATTCCTAATTCTCATTAACAGCTTCAGCGCATCGGACTGTAACGGCAATGAAATAATCTCTCCACTCGGCAAGTGTATCTCTTCTGCTCTTTTTGCAAGAGCTATGACTGGAATTTCCAAAGTTGTTACTTTTTTTATAGTTTTAATGGCGGAATTTAACTGAGCTTTTCCACCATCGATTAAAATCAAATCAGGAATTTCTTCTTCAAGAATCAGCCTTTTAATTCTTCTACTGATAATCTCGCCTATCATAGCCGGGTCATTTATCCCCTCAACACTTCTTATCTTAA
>CAYRCN010000078.1:0-7744 GCA_964422805.1 uncultured bacterium
CGGCAAATTTAAGCCGCCCTTCTATTTTATGGTAGATTTGAGGTAAATTTGCCGGCATAATTTACAAATTAATCAATCAATTTACTATTCAACGGGTCTAATCAATACCGCCATATCTTTTTCACTCTTCAGATGAATATCCTGCAAAATAAGCTGACCATTTAACAACTCTATCTCCTTAACAACAGAAAACTCACCTGTCCAGGTATTATAGTATCTCATAAGATATGACAAGTAATCAGTCTCCTGAATATTCAGAACCAGATCGGTTTTTTCTTCCTCATTTGGATTTCTCAACCATAAAAATATATCATCGCCCGATCTAAGACCCATGACCTCCATATCCCCATCCACACTTCCAACTGAAATTTCTTCAAGAATGTCTTCATTATTTTTCAACATCATCGAGACAAAATCGGCGGCCGACTTAAGATGCGAGTAATGTCCTTTATAATAGTGCCATTCCCACCACCACGAGAGTGGTAATATCGGTGTAGGAGAAAACATACCGCGCCATAACCCATTATGCATTTCACTCTCATACTCAATAGGCGTATAATCCTTTTCGGGCCCTTTCCATCCGGCAGCAAATTCATTTACCACATCCGGTTTCTCAAATTCTTTAATATATTTTCGAATACTATTCCCAATATCTTTAAGGTCCCTATCAGGACCATATAAATGATGCTGAGAGAAATCGATATTTTCAACCTGCCACAAACCCGGCATTTCCCTGTGACTAACGCTCGTCGAGACGAGATGTTTGTAGGGATCAATCCTCTTTAAGTAATTTGCCATTTCTTTATGCCAGCTTACAATTGCAGCCGGCGGAACCTTTTGCCAGGCAAGCACATTATCAATCTCGTTCCATAATTCCCAGCATGCAAGGTTGGTAGAATACCCCCACCGAGCAACCATATAGCGCAATTTGTTTTTGTATATTTTCTTTGCTTCGGCATTCGTAAAGAAATCTACCGGACTTTCACAGGGACCACCGTTTTTTGCATTATAAGGGTTTGTTCTCCACTCGGCATTGGATGCCCAGACATCAATTTCGGATTTAAAGACACCGTGATAATCAAGAGTCAGCATCATATAAAGGTCTCTTTCCTCAGCTAAAAGAAAAACCTCGTCCAATCTCTCTGCGGTTTTCATATAATACCTGCCAAGACCGGGAGCATCCAGTACATCTTTCTCTTCTCCGCATTCAATTTGAATGCTTCCAAGTTCCGGGGAACCTTCCAAATCCTCAAGGAATTCAACCATAAGATAGTTTGTCCCCTTCGGAAGCTCATTTATATACACAACAAACATTCGATGCCAGTCTTCTGCAGTATCCCAAGCTTGACTGAACTCAATGTCAACCGGAGCATATGTAATATTGTCCGGAGAAGAATAACATTTTATCTTATCCGTAGAAAGATTTCTGTTGTAGTATAGTTTTATCTTGAATCTTCTTATATTTTTAAGATTATATATTATAGTTTCTTTAGAGTTGGATTCTATGGCAACCCTGTTAGTATCATCTTCAGTGACTTGAGCTTTTCCCAAATTTATTTTTAGCCCCTGTGAGTGTAGAAATACTTTATCCCAGTTCTCGAATTCATCGACAATTGTCCCGTCATAACTCATAACCACTCTTGTCCATTCCAGAGGAAGATTCCAGGTACACATCCATGTACGAAAGAAATTCGCATTGTTTCCTCTGAGAGCATCAAGATAATCCTCATATGTGTATTTCCAATCGGATTGAAGTTCCCATCCTATGTTCAACCCAACTCCCCGGAAACGCTTACCGGAATCAAACACAAAAGAATAGAAGGACTTATCATTTAAACGCAGGAATCCATCATTATCCGATTCTTTGACGGATACGTAAAATTCTTCGGAATTAGACGTACTTTTTTTATCTATTACTCCGATATGAAACGAGTGCGTTCCTGCATGCATAGCAGTAAACCTTGCTTCCCAGTTTGATTTTCCGGATACACCATTTTCATAAAAACAGGGAAGAGTTATTGTATCACCATCCGGGGATCTTATAATAGCATCCACTCTTATGTCTTCAGGATCATAAGGATTCTCGAATTTTGCTTTTAAATTGATGTATATATAAAGTGTCTCAAATTTCTCCATACTTTCTAAGGTTGGTTTTACCAGAATACCGGCGGAACCTTCCCTCTTACATGAAACGAGGGAAATTGCCAATATTGCTATCAAACCGCTTAAAACACTAAACTTTAATTTATCCATGAATCCCTCCAATTTGGGGCATTTTGTTCTATTTGAAAACTAATTTTTATTATATTTTTTGCCTAAGTTATTCATTTTGCATATTATGTCAAGCATAACCTAATATGAAAACACACAAATTTATGTTTTTTTTGTATTTTTCTCTTTAAATTCTAAAATGGATTAATCTGCTGTTATAAAACTCCCAAAAGTGTTCACATAATCACTTCTTTTTTGATACTGCTTCCCAATCCACTTTTCCAGTAAACTGCATAACAACAAATAAAGTTACAATGCATAAAATCGTTATAGCAAGCCCGGTAAAACCTTCAAAGAAAAACGTGTAAGAGAACAAAACCAGGTATACGAACTGAAAAATAGCAACTTCCACAAAAGCAAATCGATTACTGACAACCAACCTCATGTAGGTTACAATAAGGGCTATCGAAACAGCAGAACTAATTAGAAATGCAGCATGTATTGATATGTGGTCAACAAGATAGGCAAGAAGCAGGTGAAAGCTAAAGAAAGCCGCTCCTAAAAAGAAATAGTTCATAGGATGAACTTTTATACCACGCAGTGTTGTAAAAATGAATAGTAAGAAGAAAAATAGAAACAAAGAAATAGGGGCAGAAAAAGTGACCTGACTGACCCAGGGTCCGGGATTCAGTTTTTTTGGTAAATCCATGCCGATTTTTACACCCGTAAGCAGATTAGAATATTGCCATTTTAATTCCCATCCTTTTTCAGTTTTACTTTTTTCCGTCGGAGAAATACTATTTTGAGGAAAGTCAATTTTATCAAAATCGGTATGCATCGTGAGAATGAAATCTTTAACCTGGGTCACATTCTGCCCAAAATCATACCACCACTGGTCCAATCCTTGAGAATTGTATGAGATCTCTATAATTTCCGTTTCACCCGGAGAAAGTCTTACAGGATATACGACTCTTCCCGATGATATGTCTATTCTTTCTATTCCTTTATCATTTACCAAAAATTTAAAATCATCATAAACCGCACCCGCGGCGGGGAAATCGAAATTAAAATAGATATAACGGGATTCATAAGTATCGTTGATTATTTCGTAACATCCCGAAAAATCCACCGCATATGTAGAATACCAGAGCAATCCCTTTTTACGGTATTCGAGAGATAAAGAAACATCAATTTCGCTCGCCTTAAGTGGGAGAGAATGATTTACAACATAAGTCTCATACTCTTTTACCTCTTTACCGTTCTCTATACGTTCGATTTCTTTCTTTTCTTTTGTTTGATAGTAAATAGAAGGCGCTTGTTGTACCTGCATCGCACCCCATAACTGATTGACCATACCTCTAAGTTTGTAATCCTGCGTGTGCGTCCTTTTTAAAATCGTAGCTCCGAGAATCAACCAGGCTGCCACTATAAAAACATAAATCAGAAAAATAAAAGGAAGTTTTCTCATAATTTTATCCTCCGACAAAACTTAGTTTTGCAACTCAAAAATTAACAAATAGATACATTCATTTATTCACATTTTACCAAAGAATACGCAGCACTATATAAGGCACGATATTAAAGAAAAGTATGCATATCTTATAAAACAACATGCCGGAATAAATAATTGCATTAAATTCATCCTTTTTTATATCATACCATTTCCCGTGAAATTTATAAACAAAGTCACGGCCCAATGTAAAGGCCAAAAAACCGATCAAAAGTAAACCTAAATTAATTACTGCGCTCCAGAACAAAAAATCTAGTAAAGGATCCATTAAGTACCTCCTTTATAATATATATGATACCCTGATTTAAGCATTATGTCAAGATTTTTTTAGCCACAAAGGTACAAAAAACGTTAGAGGGTTAGAGCGTTAGAGAGTTAAAATATCAAATATTTGGATGGGAGGTGTGGCTAACGCATCTACGCTTATACGCACTAACGCATCTACTTTATTTTCACACTGAGCCACAAAGGACACAAAAAAAATGATTCGGATTAGAAGAAGTGCACGTTAGAACTACAGGGATCACGGATTAAGTGGTAAGTGTTTTTTCTTAATCCTTGCTCTACTTAGTAGCTTTGCAACTAATCCTTAATCCTCGCTTAACTTCCTGCTTTTCTCCTAATCCTAAACAAAACCTAAAAACTAAGACCTAATCAAGCTTTTCCCTTATCTCAAGTAATCTTTTTTTACCTAAATATGGTTCAATAAAACGTTTGTAATCTTCCCCGGGGATTTTTTCGATATCTATATTAACATTGCTTTCGACAAAATCTACTCTGGATTTTAGATTATCGCAATCAAAGTCATCACAGTAAGCGCAATTACGGACATTTTTTTTCATTGCGCATGGACGAACAGGGCAACCATCATCAGGATGGTTCCCCTCATTTCTACACCCGACACAGCTTACCTTCTCCGGTGGAATTCCAAAACCATAATATAAAAACCATTTCTCACTTATCTCAACTTTGTCGGCTTCACTTTTTATGTTCTTTTCGTAAGCCGGACAAATGTCGCATAAAAATCCGCAATAACCTAACATCTCTACCATAACTTTCACCTCTCAAAAATTGAGAAATTTATGTTTTAGCTGTCTCCTAAAAAGATTTTTTTAATTTTATCCGCCAAACAAAATAGAACCCTTCGTAAAGAAGGTTCCTGCTATACAGGCAGTCAAAAGACAGGCTAAAGTGGCGGCAAGAAGCGCTCTAAGTCCGATCTTTGATAGGATTTCTCTTTTCTCCGGTACAAGTACTGAAATCCCTCCCACAAAAATCGCCATGGAAGCGAAATGAGCGAATCCGCAAAGCGCGTAGGTCGCTATGACCGCAGAACGAGGATGTTTAAGTAATCCGGCCTCTACTGCTGCTGCCAGATGCTGGTAAGCTGGAATTTCCGTTAGGATCGCCCTCTCTCCAATAAGTTTGGCAATTACGCCGGCATCAGATGGAGGAATACCGAGCATCACGGTAAAAGGATAAAATATATATCCGAGAAAGCCCTTTAAGCTCCAATCGAAATTAATTCCAAAAAGCAAGTTTATTCTACCTCCGATTCCCCCGAGAATCAAATCAAGTAAAGCAACCAGCCCAAGAACGGCTATAAGGAGTGCAACAATACCTACAATAAGTTTAACACCGCTATTTGCACCGTTTATTATGGCTTCAAAAACATTGGTTTCTTTCTCGTAATGGACCTCGACGTGTTCACCGAGTGTTTTCGGAACTTCTCCCTCCGGAATTATAATCTTAGACATAACAAGAGCCGCGGGAGCGGAAAGGATAGAAGCAGAAATCAGATGCGCGGCAATAGTTGGAAATTGTTCTTTCAGAGTAAAGATATAAATGGCAAGAACATTAGAAGCAACAGTCGCCATTCCCGCCGTTAGAATAGTACATAATTCAGACTTTGTCATTTCTCGTAGGTGTGGTTTGATTGTTAAAACAGATTCGATACCCACAAAAATATTACTGGAAGCGCATAAGGATTCAGCACCTGATAATCTCATTAATTTTGTAAACACATAGGCAAATCCTTTCAAAATCCACTGCATAATATTAAAGTAATAAAGTATAGCTATTAATGCCGAGAAAAATATTATTGTAGGAAAACCTTGAAAAGCAAGTATAAAACCAAGTGATTTTTCTCCTGCATCATTCACCTCTCCCGGCTGAAGAGCCAGTCTTCCGAATATAAATTCCGCACCTGCAGTAGCCGATTTCAGAACTTCAACTACAGCATCGTTTAAAAATAAAAGCATTTTACTCCCAATTGGAAAAACAAAAATAAATAAGGCAAGAGTCATCTGAATACCAATTCCCCAGAGTATAAGTCTCCAGTTCATGTTGCGTCTGCTGCTTGAGAAAAGCCAGGCAAAGCCGAGTAAGAAGAAAATACCTGCAAAACTCACAAGATTATATTGATCCATCGTACTTATATTTTACTGAAATATTTTCTTATGTCAAGAATACAAAGAAAAGTCAGAATCCCTTCCTACTCCAATTTTTCTTGAACCACAAAGTCCCCAAAGAGCACAAAGCCCCACCACACAACCCATTTATTTTTGTTTGTTTAAAACCCATCCCCACAACACAAAATTATTCGCATGCAAAGTCACATTTGTTTGTTTAGCATATCATATAAATACACAAAAATAAAATTGACAATTGAAATAAATACTCATACAATGAACAAAAATATATTTTTATGTGTTATAATAATAGAGAAAAAAATGAACGATTCAATAATAGAGAAAGCTAAATACGGAAACAGAGATTCTCAAGAAATAATATACAGGGAGTTTAAAGATAGAATCTACACACTCGCTCTTTACTATACAAAAAACCCGGTAATCTCATCGGATGTAACACAGGATATATTTATAAAAGTGTTTAGAGTATTAAATAAGTTTAAAGGAGGCAATTTTAAAGCATGGATATACAAAGTATCGGTCAACCATCTCCTGAACTATGTTACGAGGCAAAAGACCTTTGCGGATTTAAAACAGAGTTATCTGGCAACAAAAGATACAGATATAGAAGAAAAAATTGCGATCGAAAGGACTCTTAAAAAAATTCCGGAGAAATTTTCTTTCCTATTAATACTAAAAGAAAAAGAAGGATTGAATTATCAGGAACTTTCAAACGTTTTCGGAGTACCCGTAGGTACAATAAAGTCAAGGCTTTATAAAGCCAGGAAACTTTTCAGGAAATATTACGGAGGTAAGGATGAATAAAAAATTAGAAATTCTTCTCTCGTCTTATATAGACGGAGAATGCGAACATCCGGAAATAGTCGAAGACATGTTGAAACAAAATAAAGAAGCTAAAGAAATTTATAAGAAACTTTTAACGAGCAAACAGATTAAAGATTTAAAATACAAAGAATGTCCTGTACCATTTAATAAGATTGTTTTGGTTACAAAAAAGGAATCCATTAAACGTCTACTTGTAACTATAGGAGCCGTAGCAATAGCAATTTTAATCTTGTTCCCAATGATAAAAAACTCGTGTCAAAATTATCAGTCAAAAAATAAAAATTTAACGGAGGTTTTGAAATGAAAAAAATAATTATTTCTTCCGTTTTTATGAGTATTTTTTTTTCTTTATTCTTGTTTCATTTCTACGTTGCTCCACTTAATTTCGCGGTAATCCCAAAATGGGCTGTGCCTTTCTCCGCGATTTCCTCTTTTTTGAAGAATTCGCCTAAGTTTCTTATCATAGCAATTTACATCCTCGGACTTTCCATATTTTCTTACACAATATATCAACTAGTAGGAATAATTCAGGAGAGAATGAAAAATTGGTTTAAAACAGGTTATTTTGCATTTGTTATAGCAGTTGTTTTTCTCTATGGTTTTATATTCTCCGAAAACTTTTATTTTTTTCCTCTCATAAGATTTAAGATTTTGCCAATAAATCACATAATCTTAGGCTGTCTTGTCTTCTCTACGATCCTGCTTTTCACGCTAAAGGACTGGAAAAAATATATAATAACCTACATTATTTTTTCAATATCTTATT
>CAYRCN010000079.1:0-7695 GCA_964422805.1 uncultured bacterium
ATAATTTCACAGGAACTTGATAATGTGATTTCTTTTGTGGATAGAGTCAGTTTGATAGCGGGAGGCGAATTGGTTTTTTCTTCCCCCATCGAGGAAGTAGATTGGGATGGAATATACGAAGCGGGTTGCGACATTCCTTCTGCTGTAAGGCTGGCAAATAAGCTGAAGAGAAATGGAATAAAGTTCGATTCGAATGTTTGTCCTTATACTCTTGAAAGGCTAATTGACGCTCTAAAAGATTAACTTATTCTACAGGAATAAAAGAATTATATCGCAACTTCGATAGCGTTAAGTAAAAGGCTCAAATCATAAGGTTTTTCGATATAATATTTAACACCAGCTTCCATCATTTTTTGTCTGTATTCTTCGTCTTTTACCGCTGTAAGTACAATTACAGGTGTGTTTTGAGTATAGGCTAAGCTTTTGAGATTTCTGAAAAAGGTAAAACCTCCCCCTCCCGGAAGTAATAAATCGAGAATAATTAAATCAGGCTTTTCCTCGCGGGCAAGACGCATACCCTGATCTACATCGTATGCGACTAAGGTTGTATAATTCGCTCTGTGTAAATCCAGCGACAGCTTTTTTACGAAATCGGTATCATCGTCAACAATTAATATCTTTCCAGCGCTTCCGGCTTCCTCTTGGGCCTTATCCTGTTCTACTATATGTTCCTCAACACTTCTTAACAATTCTTGTGCATTGTAAGGTTTTTCTAAATATTCGATTGCGCCTGCTTCCAGCACCTTTTTCTTCATTTCTGCATCATGTACGCCTGTAAGAACTATAATAGGTATGGATTGAGTCTCAGATAATCGGTTCAATCTCTCCAGAACGTTTAAACCGCCGCCGCCGGGTATCATTAGATCAAGAATAATTAAATCCGGGATTTCTTTCCTGGCAAATTGAACTCCCTGGATTGCATCTCCGACGTTTAGTACATCATAGTCGGCCGAATGCAAATGCCTTATCATCAAAGCCGAAAGGTCATAATCATCTTCGATTATTAATATTTTCTTTTTTTTCAAAATTTCAAATCATTGAGGATTTACCAACTACTTGAAATGCTTCCGATTATGCGCCATTCGTCGTAATCCAGTGCTTCCTCTTCATCGTCGTAGAAATCTCTCTCTATATCGAAATTCATATTGGCGAAAGAACTCAAATATAATGAAGAGTTAAAATATATACCTTTTTTAGAACTTTCTTCTCCTTCCGAAGATGTAATAAAACCGATGCCATTAGTCCATCTTTCAAAGAAAGTATAATACGCCCCGACATCAAACGATAAAATATCTTCACTCATATCCGGATAATCCGTCTCCGAATAATCAACGGCTAAAGAAAGACTAAGAGGAATCATGAAGTTAATTTCATCGCTTACCGATATAGTTTTGCCGGAATAATTATTAGAGTTATCCAGATCTGTATAATCCTGGTAGGAGAAGAAAAGACTTATATAGTTGCTGATGTTGGAGAAAGCGAAATCATAACCTGTATTAACTGAATACATTTTGCTGCTCCTATCCAGCGCAAGAGAATCGTTCCTCTCAGTATAAGGACTGTAGCTGAAATCTAAATACGGTAAGTTGGCGAAATTAAATCCAATTCCAAATTCATAAGCATTAAAAGCGGTTGTGGAACCTTTTAGTCCGAGAATATTATCTGTTTCCTTTTCAAGAGAACCATATAGAAAAACACTGTTATTAAACAAGTTTTTCTTTATGCCCGCTTCGTAAGCAAAGAGATCACTGCGCAAGTAGGGATTTCCAAAAGATTCAAAGCCCGGTCCCACCATACTAACCGAACCGGAAATTTCCGTTTCATAAATATTAAGAGCGGAGTTAACCGTAAAGGCAAAATCAAACGAACTGCTCATCCTCGGATGGAAAATATTGGTCATAAAGGAAGGAATTTCTTCAAAATCCAGCTCGGGCATGCGTATATCTCTTGTTACTTCGGTGCCGACAATCTCTGATTCTATGTAGAATCTGTTGTCTAAGAGTGAAAGTTTTAAGTCGATTCCCGCGATATAATTTTCCATTGGTTTTGTAACTTCCACACTGTCCGTATCGGTAACAGCCGGAATAAAGTATGGGGATACGGAACTTGAATCGTCTCCCGCGTGTAGAAAAATAAAATGGAAGTGGGAGGTTTCATTTCTGCCGACTCCGACGTTAAAGGCATATAAATTTCTCTCGTAAGCATAGTCGGTATAAGTTGTATCAGACCAGTCTACGCTCCTCTGCAGATTACCCATAGTTCCTTCTAAATGGATGAACCCGGGGTTGAGTTCGACTACCCCTCCGGAAACAGGTACACTGGAAAGAGTATAAGGCGAGAAGTACGGATAACAGGTTCCAAATTCAACATTAGAAATAGCCAGAACAAAACTCGGGACGTTGACCTTTTCCCTCAGCATTTTTTCCGGCTGTATGCTGATGCGGTATTTATTGAGAGCCTGACGATATTGTGATTCCAGCGAACTAAACTGAAAATCAAAATTTATAGGCATCTCGGCGATAGATATAGTTGGACTTACTGTAAACCGGACTTGAGAAGAAGGTTCTATCAAGGTATCCCCTCCCTCTATGTTATCATACTCGCCGTATAAGTTTGCGGAACCCGAAAAATCAACTATACCGGCATAAGAAACAAACGAAAGAAATAGAACAATTAATACTGCCTTTCTCATCTTTCAGCCTTCCTCTTGTTATTTCTTTTTCTCAATAGGGTCGACCGGCATCGTAGATTTATCTAAAGGGTCAGGGGGAATCTGCGTCTGTAATTTATTTACTTTTATGGTTGCGCCATTTAATTTGTTCCAGTTATCCGGAGTAACCTGCTGCCACTGTTTACCCGGAACGTTTAATGTTCTTGCTGGCATCTTAGTTATTTTACCGTCCGCAACCTGAGTGATTTGAAGATTGCAGCTAACAGGCCCTTTTTCTCCCATAAGGAGAAGAGCATCACGACCTTCTGCCAATCGAAGCCTCACTGGTGAAGAACTCGGGGCTGTTAGATTTGTCACTTTAAATATTCTTGACGTTTCGGAGCCGGGGACCGTTTGATGTAATTCCACTTCGAATTTAGCAGCTCCTCTTTTGCTGCTTAATTTCAATTCCTGATCGTTGGTGGAGAGTTTTTTTACTTCAAAATTGTCTCTGCCGCTTGAACCGCCGGGCGCAGAAAGTCTTATTATATTATCCTTTCCCGCCATCTCGAATTTGTATTTCTTGCCTGTGGATGCAATCTCAAAGTTAAGATTTTTTCCTTCCGAGCCGATTGCGAAGTAAATCTCGGGAGGATTCACCGGTTTTCTTACAGCCTTTCTTGTACCTCTAGAGGGGGCGGCAAAAGTCATCGGCATCCTTATTAAGTTTTTCATTTTAAGTGACGGATTATCTTCTATTTCAGATAATTTAGTATGCGAGCTTGCGCTTGTTTTGTAAAATTTATGACCTTCGTCGTCCGTAATCTGAGAAATATTGGCACCGGTGAGAAAGACGTGATTCATCGCGTCGGTAATTCCTCCGAGCTGGAGAGGATTACGGGAAGAGGCTTTTACAATAGACATGGGCGTGGCGAAGATAAAGCCGTCCGGGGAGCCCCAGGTCGTAGAAGCGTCCCACTGATATTTCCAATTACCGTTGCTCTTTGTTACCTCAATATAATTCTCGTGATTATCATAGAAGAGAGAATCGGGCGGATACCATTTATTTGAGTCATATATGTAAATGTATCTTTTTGAGCCTGATTCCTCCACTTTGTAAGGTATCAATGTGTGTCCGACAAGACTTGTATTCTGAACTATTGTTAGTACAGGAAGGTCTCCCATGGAAAGATAGTATTCCACCTGTTCGTAAGCGTAATTTCCGTCTTTTATGTGGGTGCCTGTTATATTCTCAGCCATCCACATTATACCCGCGTGGCTCCATTCATGACACTGCATAACCGTTATAACCGTACACAATTTTGCTGAAGCCGGACCGTCAGCATCGCCCGAGTAAGTGTAGACGGGCTTGCAAAACCCCATGTGTCCTTCTTCTTTGTAGATTATATTGGCAAGCAAACTCATGCCAAAACAATTACCCGCCGCAACCGCGAATGCGGCATTGTAAGCATGGTAGAACGCGTAATCCAGAGGGCATAAAACTTTAGCTTGGTTGGAATCCGGACAGATTCCAATAAAACTCCTTACGTATATTTCCCATGGAAGGACAGTATGACCTCCTCCATCGGTAAAATAAGTGGCGTTTTCAAAACCCCAACAATGCTGTTCTACGAATTCGTCCCCACAATATGACGGGATTGCAAGGAAAACAAAAATCAACAGAGTTAAGATTAATGTTATTTTTCTCATTTCATACCCCCTTAAGGCGTTGCCTTACCATTTTTGGCAGTTGAAACGAGTGAACGGTTACCATTTTTGGCAAAGTACTGGACTTTGTAGTAATAATCTTTATTGCCAATGACCTTATCATCGAGGAACTTACTTTCTTTTAGAATAGGACTAATCTGCCGGTAACCAGTAGTCGGATCGGAACTTCTGAATACTACAAAGCCGGCATATTCTTTGTCATAATCAGGCTTCCATTCGATTAATAGAGCACACAACTTCGCAGGCTGAGTAACTTTAAGATCTTTCGGTGTAGGCGGAGGTCCGAGATTATATGTGTATGTCTCTATAGGAACGGAGGGTTTCCCGATGTTCCCGCCGTAATCTGCAGCTTTCACTCTGTAGTAATATACCTTCTTTTCTTCAACTGTAGTATCCATAAATGAGAAGACCGAATCAGCCGCCCATATATTGGTTGCGGGTATATCGTCGCAGTCTATAGCGGTAGGGAATATAAGAGAATCGCTCACTCTCTTGTAAGGACCGGCCTCTTTTTCCGCTCTCTCAACTATAAAACCGAACAAATCCTGCACAGGGGAAGAAACCCACTCGACTTTTATCGCCCTGTCTCTCGCTTTTAGACCAGCAAGAACCGGAGGGGCGGGCGGCGTCTCTTCTCTCAACTTCTGGCAAACGGTTTTGGAAGTATCGCTCAAGTTTTGACTTTTATCGTAAGCTTTTATCGTATATCTGTAACAGATAGGCGAACCAGGCGGTACGGTATAGTCTTTGTACTTAAGACTATCGGGATGGTCCTTGTTTCCTACGAGATGCATCGGATAAGGAACAAGTTCCCACTTTGTACAGCTTGGTTCCTTATATAGTTTAGGATCCCTTTGCTCATACTCAACACAAACAGAATCTTCGCCACAGACCCCTCTGTATATATTGTAACCTGCAAGGTCGGACGGAACGGGATTTGGCTTTTTCCAATCCAATGCGATATGGTCGGCGTGGCTCTCCGCTTTTAGATCCCGTGGGGGGGGCGGAGGTGTCGTATCCGGCAGATTATTTCCGGCTGAAGGAGAAAGACCACTTATATTTCCCGCGCCGTCGATACTCCTAACTCTGTACCAGTAGGTTTTTTCGCCGTATGCCGAGAAAAGCGCAGGGTCAGTATCCTTAAAGAACGGAAAAGCTCCGAAGGTATCGGGTAACATAGATTTAACTACGATACTGTCGGCGAGAGAATCTGCCGAATTAAAGCGGTAAACCTTATAGCCCTGTATTCCTGAGAGTTCGACGTGTCCTAATTCATCGTGGGTGGCCTGATACCATATAGGCTGTAAGCCGTCCGGATAGGCTTCTACGGCAATTCCATACGGCACAGCCGGCGGTGTTTCATCCTCTGGAGTAGCAGGGACATTTGAGCTGAACATACCCGGTCTGCCCAGAGCGTCATACGCTCTCACTTTATATTGATAAGTTGTCCCGTTATAAGGACCGTAGATGGAATCTGGCGCTACAACCTCATGCAAAGCAGGGTAGCCCGCTTCGTCCCAGCGCATGAAATCTATAAAACAGTTTTTCTCTGAAATTTCATTTCCTTCTAAATCGAGAGTACATTTTTCGACTATGTCGGCGCCGTTTATCTTAACAGGCGATGCAGCAGCCGAACTTCTGTAAACGTCGTAGCCTGAAGCGGTTCCCATCTCATTCCACCTCACCATAACTTTATTATCTCCCTCAATCGTGCTGACTCCGGTAGGAGCTGGCAAAAGAAGAACTTTTCCGGCTACTACTATAGCGGTATCTATGGCTTCAATTTTCTCTGTCCCGATACCGGTGCCGGTTCCTCTGGGCGAGGCAGGAGTAATTGCATACATATACTTTTTACCCGGAACAACATCGTCATCGACGTAAGCCTGACCTATAACAACACCGACCTTCCAGTACTTACCTGCAAGAGCATGTAAATCTTCGTAAGCCTTGCTTGTATCAGATAAGGTTGAGATAGCGCAGGGGCTGAGTTTGGCGAGCACGGTTGGAACTGCAAACATCTCTGAAGCCGGTTCCCTGGGAGATATTAGTGAGGAGCTCTTAGTAGAGCTGCCTTTTGTTGTTGTTTTCGTTTTAGGTTTAGGAGGTCCGTTAATAACGTTCGTAATAGCCTGCCACTCTTCGGACCCTTCAGGGATAACTGCCTTAATATCGTTACAGTTACTCATCATTGCTATCGGTTTTGTGTTAATCGGAGTCGTGGGAATTCCCGAGGAAGGAATTTCCCTCCTGTAAAGGTTAAAGGCTTTAACTCCTTTCATTCTTGGCCATTTTAGTAAGATATAAGTTTTTCGACCCAGGTTTTCGCTGCTTATTGCATACAGAAAGCCGGTTTCGGTTGGAGCGAAAAGACCTTCGAACATCGAAGGAGCTTTAACTTTCATAAGTTCGTCTAATTTGCTGTCGTACTCTTTCTCTAAACCCAATTTGCCGGCAACTGCCTTTACCTGAGAGGCAAGAAGCATTAAGTCCTTTCCGGCAGCGCCATCCCCATGCTCGCCATCGTCATAGACTTGTTTCATTTTATTGAGGACAAAATCGGCATCACCTTTTGTCCATTTATACCATTGTTTCACCTTGTCTTTTTTGAATTTTCCGAACTTTGCAGCCCTACCCTTTTCCATGGAAGCCATCTCGCCTTCTCCCAGCTGTTTCTCTTTGCCGCTTTCCTTTTCCTTGAAGTTTAAGTTTCCTCCCATCATCTTACACTCTACTTTTTCTGTTATAAAAGATTGTTCAAACTCCGTACCTGTAATACCGGAGATAGAAACAGGAGTAACAACTTCCAGAGACTCGCCTTTCACGAGCTTTTTGACTTTTGCCCAGATTCTTCCAAAGGAAAGAAAAATAGATCTTTTTTTCTCGTCGCTTGTAGTAACAATCCTGGTATTCGCGTCCAAATACAGCATGGAGCTGTCAGCATAAAGAATCTCGGCTTTAGATTTATCTCCGGCTATGACTGTATCGTTGTCCATTAATTCCATACCTATTGTAGGAATAATAGTAGTATCTGCTCTTTTGACTACCACATCATTAGTGTAAACATTCAATACCGTTCCCAATAATATTAATATTAACATCGATACCTCCTTATTCTACGTAGAAGCCGCGGACTGAGTTCATCCCCGCAGTAATTTCTATTTCACCGCAAATAACCCATAGTACGCATCCTCTAAGACCAAAAGTGCCTTCGAAACCCATCGGATGTCCAAAGTACATCTCTAACTCTCCCCAGGCTGATGCGGAAACAAGACCCCAGAGTATTTCTCCGTATATGTAAACACCAACTACACCAACCA
>CAYRCN010000080.1:0-7665 GCA_964422805.1 uncultured bacterium
TCTCGACAGATAAAGGTTTTGTCCAGACCAAAAAACTTATTTTGTTAAAATAGTGTACGTCGAATTACCCCTTACTATCTTCCCCCCTTAGTAAGGGGGATGGTTATGGGGGTGTTTTTTAGTACCATTGACAAAACAAGGGATAAAAGTATTATAAGTTTATGATTGAATATGGAGTAAATGATGTTATTTGAAGTTCTTAAATCTAAGATACATATGGCAAAGGTGACAGAAGCAAATGTAGAGTATGATGGTTCTATAACCATAGATGAGAAACTTGCCAGGAAAGCAGATATTTCTCCTAATGAGAAAGTTCTCGTTGGTGATATTGAAAACGGAAACCGTTTTGAAACTTATGTCATTTATGGAAGAGATGGAGAAATTTGTGTAAATGGTGCTGCAGCTAATCTTGCCAGTGTAGGGGATAGACTTATAATAATGTCTTTTGCGTATGTTGATAACAGGAATTTTCCTCCTAAAATAATTAAAGTTGACGATAAAAATCAAATTATAGAATAGTGGAAGGCGCTCTTTTTCCTGACTGGATTCGAAGTAAGCTTACCAGAAAAAAACAAGCTAATAACTTAAAAAGTCTTTTAAAATCAAAAAACCTGCATACAGTTTGTGAAGAAGCGAAATGTCCTAATATAGGGGAATGTTTCGGGGAAGGGACAGCCACTTTTTTAATAATGGGTAACATTTGTACAAGGAACTGTGGTTTTTGTTCTGTTCGTAAAGGGATTCCCGTACCTGTTGATAGGGATGAACCAGTTAGGATTGCGAGGCAGATAAAAAAAATGAAGTTGAAACATGCGGTCTTGACTTCTCCGAGCCGTGATGATATTGATGACGGAGGAGCCTCCTTTTTTGCCGATACCGCGAGAGAGATAAAAAAAATAAATCCATCTACAACAGTAGAGATTTTAATTCCTGATTTTAAGGGAGATATAAACTCTTTAAAAAAAGTCCTTAACTCCGATATCGATATTCTCAACCACAATGTTGAAACTGTACGGAGACTTTATCCAAGGGTGCGGCCTGAAGCCGATTACGACAGAACTCTTAGAATTTTAAAGAAAGCGTCTGACAACAGCCCTGGTTTGCCGGTGAAAAGTGGTTTTATGGTTGGATTGGGTGAGAAAGAAGAAGAAGTGGAGGAGTTATTAAAAGATTTAAGAGCAGCCGGATGTAGTGTATTGACTGTAGGTCAGTATCTTAGACCGACTTTAAGGCATTTGCCTGTAGACAGATATGTCCATCCGGATGAGTTTAAAGAAATAGAGGACATGGCTTATAATATTGGATTCGATTATGTTGTTTCCGGTCCGCTTGTGAGGAGTTCATATAAAGCTGAAGAAGTATTGTCTTCAATAACTAGAAGTACCATAAATTAGTAGTTTGAAAAATTGAAAAATAAAAATCTTTTTGATCATTTAGATAAATTAAATATCAAAAATTAAAAAGCAAAATGACAAATTACAAGAAGTCAAGCCGTTAGCTGTTAGCCTTTCGCCTTTAGCTTTTATTTTTAAAAGAGCTAAAAGCCAACAGCCAAAAGTAAAGAGTTTATTTATTGTTTTTTCCATTTTGATATTTGATTTTTGAACTTAGCGGCTTTGCCACGATATGTTCTTTGCGGTTCAAAAATTTTTTAAGGTCTTGACGGGAGCGGGAAAAATCTTACAATTATATAAATGGCAAAAAAAGAAGATAGCAAAAAAACAAAAGAAGAGCTACTAAAAGAAGTTGAGGAACTTCGTGAAAGAGTTGACGAACTTAAGAATCCCATAGATGAAGTTACAGGGTTATATACATGGATCTATTTTTTAAATTTAGCCGAACGGGAGTTTGAGAGGGCTCGTCGATTTAAACGTCCAATGGCAGTAATATTACTCGATATTGACCGCCTAAAAAAGATAAATAAAGATTACAATGAAAGATGCGGCGATCAAATACTAATCGAAGTTTCTAAAAGATGTAAGGACAATATTAGAGATCTTGACTATGTCGGTTGTTATGAAGGCGGTAAGTTTATTCTTCTGCTTTTAGAAACCAATAAAATAGACGCAAAAAAAGCTGCAAACCGTTTGCGCAAAATTGTTGCTACGAGACCCATTTCAACTGAGAAAGGTTCTATTACGGTAACTGTTAGTATCGGGGTTGCCGAAAAGACTGCCGAAATGGCCGATATTTCCTCGTTACTTGAGAAAGCAGACGAAGCTTTGTTCTTGGCAAAAGATCAGGGACGAAATCGCGTCGAAACAACCAGTAATTAGGTCGAGTATCTTTCTTTGACTTTAGGAACCCTAACGTAACAATTAGGAGCGTAAGGTTTCAGAATACGTATAGAATTGACACTCTCAAATGATTGTTAGCGGCAAAAGTATTGAAAAATTATACAAAACAATTTCAAAACAAGTTATTGTGAAAGAAAATTCCAGTTTTTTTCCGGAAAATGTAGTTGGTTGTGATGTGAGTTATAGGGAAAAAGCTAAAATTTCCTGTGTGGTTTTCAATGTAAAAAAAAGACAAATTGTTGAAGAAATAATATTCGAAAGACAAGTCCGGAGTAAATATATTCCAACTAAATTTGCCATAAGAGAACTTCCGCTTATCGGAGAAGCGATTTCAAGGGTTTCTTCTCCCTTTGATTGTATAATTGTAGATGGGCATGGTATTGCTCATCCTGAAAAGGCGGGTCTTGCCTGTTTTGTAGGGGTAATTTTCGACATTCCTACTATTGGCTGCGCTAAGAATCTTTTAATCGGAGAATTTGAGGATATATCTCTTAGAAAAGGGAATTGGGCTGGTATTATTTACGAGGAAGAAAAAGTGGGAGAGGCTGTTTGCACTAAAGACGATACAAAACCAATTTTCCTTTCCCCTGGCAATAAAATAGGTTTTAAGAAAGCCAGAGAAATAATTTTAAATCTTGCCATAAATAGTAAATATCCTGAGCCCCTCAGATTTGCTGATATAAATACCAGAAAGTAAAGAAGATTAATTTTAACACTTGACTCATTTAAAAAAAAATTTATAATTAAGTAAACGGAAACAAAATCTTTATTTGGTTTTTGTAAAGAAATTTAGGAGGCATATATGGGACATAAGGATCAAACAAAAGGTCAACTTATAAATGAGTTAAAAGAATTGAGAAAAAGACTGTCAGGTTTAGAGGAAACCACTGACCAGTTAACAGGTTTGTATAACAAGGAATATTTTCTCGATCTTGCTGAGTGTGAGTTTATCCGCTCGAGGCGTTTTCAAAGACCTTTATCTGTTATTTTGATTGCGATTAAGGAATTTGACCAAATTAAATCTGAACATGGGCAAGAAGTTGTTAATCAAGTTTTGGTTGAAGCAGCGAATCGTTGTAAGTTAAGAGTTAGAGATCTTGATTATTTTGCGCGTTTCGATAATGACAAATTTGTTCTGTTGCTTCCGGAAGCTGATAAATCAGCAATCCAAAAAATTGCCGAGAGACTTGGGTCGGCTGTGTCGGATTCTCCTATTTCTACGGAAGCGGGAAACTTGGATGTTTCATTATGCCAGGGGGGAGTTGAAATCGCCGAGAGTTATCCCGTTCTTGAAGAATTCTTAAGTAAAGCGGAAGAAGCGTTG
Organism: uncultured bacterium; assembly: GCA_964422805.1. Lineage (GTDB taxonomy): Bacteria > Hydrothermota > UBA3072 > UBA3072 > UBA3072 > JAFGHJ01. The sequence continues at coordinate 3,622 of CAYRCN010000080.1, forward strand.
CGGTCCGCCCAGGAAAGCAAAGATAGCAGTATTGTTATAAAATAAAGTATTTCGTATATTCATTATATACTGTTTATTTGCTAAGAATATAGGCTTATCTTGGTGTATTAAAGCCATCAGAATGTAAAAATCAAATATCAAAATGGAAAAAACAATAAATAAACTCTTTGCTTTTGGCTGTTGGCTTTTAGCTCTTTTAAAAATAAAAGCTAAAGGCGAAAGGCTAACAGCTAACGGCTTGACTTCTTGTAATTTGTCATTTTGCTTTTTAATTTTTGATATTTAATTTTATTATGTTATCTTGTTTTATTAATATGGTTTAGTAGGGAAGCTATGACTCAAATGAGTTCCCCTATCAATTTCCAATCAAGGTCGCAGTGCTCGACTTTTTCTAATTTTTTTATAAATCCGCCTAATTCTCTTATTTTTTGAATTGCCAGATAAAGAGTATTGTAAGGCATGTCTTCGCCGGTTTCTTCCCACTCTTCAAATTCGATGCGTCTGGCTCTTTCTTCAAGTATGAGTGACGTTTCTTCAATTAATTCTCCGAGTTTTCTGGGGTTTTTGTCCTGGAAGGTTTCTGCAGAAACAAAAGCTTCCTTATATGAAATACCATCGCCCTCAAGGCGTGAGAAAGCTTCTTCAATTGAGCTAAAATCTTCGTTTATTGCCATTTTTAGTCTCCTTTATCTAATTATAGGAGAATTTTTCATGAAAGTCAAGAATAGTATTATTAATAAGAAAAAAACGTATTGTGAGGCATTTATGAGCGTTTGAGAGGCTTCAGATAAGTTTATTTGGGTTTTTTATGCCGGAGGGGGGATTTGAACCCCCACAGGGAAAACCCCACATGGCCCTCAACCATGCGCGTCTACCAGATTCCGCCACCCCGGCTAAGATGGATAAAAAGTTATACAAAAAGGTTAAGATGTCAAGAGAGGAAATTAGGTTTTGCTCAGGATTAGGAGAAAAGCAGGAAGTCAAGCAAGGATTAAGGATTAGTTGTAAATCTACGAAGTAGAGCAAGGATTAAGAAATAACACTTACCACTTAATCCATAATCCCTGAAATTCTAACATGTACTGCTTCTAATCCCAATAATTTTCTTTGTGAACTTTGTGGTTCAATAATTTTTTTAGGGGGTGGTGATGGGATTCTGGCTCCTGGCTTCTGACTCCTGAATTCTCTTAATATTACTTTACCAGAAGCATTTTTTTGCTTTGCGTAAAGCCTGTTGAAGTTCTTAATCGATAAAGGTAAGTACCGCTGGATAAACCCGAACCATCGTAAGTAGTAGTGTGTTCGCCTATATTCTCAGCATCATCAATTAACGTCTCAATTGTTCGTCCCGAAACATCCAAAATTTCCAAAGTAACTTTGGTTTTTTGGGGTAAATAATATTTTATTGATGTTGTAGAACTAAATGGATTCGGATGATTCTGTCCTAATATATTACCATCAGGTGCTTCCTTTGAATCTACTGCACTAGTTTGCGGATACTCAAGATCGGTTGTATCGTAACCCATTATTGAAAGCATTGTCTTAGCGTATCGTATACCAAGTTCTCTGTAGCCTTCCGAGTTAAAATGCCATTGGTCTTGACCGGGACAATCGTTCGAAGAAATCACGTATGAATTAGGAAGAGTATCGGGTAGCTTTGCGATTATTGAATTCATACTTGCACAATCACCTCCCTGATCAGCGTATAATACTTCACCTGCGAGCAGAGGTATTGAATCTGCCTCCAATGAAAGATCTGTTAACATATCGTTGTAAATTTTCTTTACATATGATGGCCATTCAGCCTGACCGGTGTTAGTTTCCCCCTGGTGTAAAAGAATCCCTTTAATGACACCGTCTAGCTGAGCCAACTGAGCAAGGTCGATAAGATATTGATATGGATTCCATTCATAGTCTTCTAATTTAGAGAGAAACCAGCTTTCTGTGTAGGTGGAATCATAATCCTGGTAAATATCTTTATCGAATAGCCTGATGTCGCAACCGCCAACCGAAACATTAATAACACCTACTTTGATGCTATCCGGAAGATTTAAAACCATTGTTCTGCCAAAATAATCGGCAGGGCAAAGACGAGACCAGCATTGGCATAAAGGAGGAATAGCGTCGTACCAAGACCCCTTCATTCTTCCCAGATTTGAACAATCAATAGCCTGCATAAGCTGAAAACGGCTATCCACTGTCCTGTCTATTTCTTCAATTGTCCCCTGTCCCTCCATATTTGACTGGCCGAAACACAGGTAAATGTAAAAATCCTGATCTTGCGCAAAAATGTTCGTTGTTAATATGAACAATCCTATCAATAAAAACATTCTTGCATACATTTTTTGTTTTTTCATAACGTTTGCGCTTAATTTTACTGTCATTATTTTTCCTCCTTAAAAATATTAAAATAGTTTATATGTGCTAATACTACTCACGAATACTCAATAGTCAAGCCGTTTAAAAAAAATTCAATATTTATAGTTAATTTCATATACATTGATATTATAAAAAAATTATAATCCTTGTTAACATATAATGAAACTCTTAGCCTTTAGCTTTTGGCTATTAGCTTAAAATAAAGAAAAGACTCTGTGTTCTCTGTGGTTAAATTAAGGTAAATTTCCCTTAAAATACTCTTTTTCAAAGATTAGACTTGAAAAATGGCTATATCTTGTTATATTCAACAGTGATTAAACGAATAAAAAAAGTAATAAAAGAAAGGGAACTTCTAAAAGGAGTTCATAAAATAATAATAGGATACTCCGGAGGCCCAGATTCTACATTGCTTACTGAAGTATTATCTGACTATGATGATTTAGAAGTCGTTGTTGCATATTTTAATCATAATCTTCGGAAAGATTCTAAAAAAGAGGAGAATTTTGTGATAAAGGAAGCAAAAAAGAGAAATCTTAAGTTATTAATCGATGGCATAGATGTCAGAGGCTATTGTAATAAGTTTTCTCTTTCTATTGAAGAAGGTGCCAGAAAATTGAGACTTTCATATCTCAAAAACGTAAAAAACAAAGAAAAAGCAGATTTAATAACCCTCGGTCATAACTTCGATGATAAAATAGAAAATTTCTTTATTAGGCTTCTGAGGGGTTCAGGATTTGGTCTTTCTCAGATGAGCTATCTGGATGGAGATATACTGCGACCGCTCATAGGTTTAAGGAAAAATGAGATAATCGATTACCTTAAAGAAAACAAAATAGCTTTTTATACTGATCCTACTAATAAAAGTGAAGATTATCTTAGAAATAGAGTCCGATTAAAGGTTATTCCTTTACTGGAGCAGATTCATGAAAATTCTATAGAAAATATAAGCAGGAGTATCGATAATTTAAGCGATATAGAAAAAGCATTGTACACGCTTATAGATTCTATTAAGATAACTCGCCATTTTAATTACGCAGAGATTGATAGAAATGATTTCGAAAATCTTCCTTCTGCCTGTAAGTTTTTGATTCTGAAGAAAATGCTCTCGATTTTCAATAGCGATTTGGAACTAAAGAGGGCGCATCTTACGAACTTACCAGGAAGAGGAATTGTTAAGCTGAAAAGCGTGAACCTGGAGTTGACACTTTATAAAGTAATTGTTGCTAAAAATATGGCGGAAAGAGATAAAGAATTACCTCTATCCGGTAAAATACCTTATGGATATTACTATATAGAAACAGAGGTTATTTCACCTCCTGTAAAATTAAAGGCAAAAGGTTGTGAGTTTTTCGACATCGATCGCCTTGAATTGCCTTTAAAAGTGGGGAGAAAAAAACTTGGTGATAGGCTGGTTACTTTTGGAACAGGAAATAGCAAGAAAATAAAGGATATATTTATTGACAAAAAAATTCCCAGGGTTTTAAGGGATATACACCCAATAGTTTACGATAAAAAGGGTGTAATTCTAATTCCCGGGATCAAAAGAAGCAATAGAGCACCAGTTTTAGAAAAAACAAAAAAAGTGCTAAAAATTAGATATAATGAGGTGACAAATGCCGGAGAAAAAAGATAAAAAAGAACAGCAGAGCAGAAATCAATTTTATA
>CAYRCN010000081.1:0-7632 GCA_964422805.1 uncultured bacterium
GTTCCAGCATTTTCCTGAAATTCTCGTTATCTTCAACAATAAGAATCTTATTCATCTTACTCCTGCGGAAGAGTTATTAAAAACTTACTGCCTTTGCCGGGTTTGCTTTTTACTTTAATATCTCCATTGTGAGACTCTATAATTCTCTTTGCCACAGCCATTCCAACTCCAACTCCTCCGTCTTTTTTACTAAAAAATAAATCAAAAATGGATGATAAAGTCCTTTTGTCCATACCAACTCCCGTATCCTCTATTAAAATATTAATGTTTTTTTTCTTTTTCTCAACCGAAACAATTATATTTCCTTTTTCCTTACAGGCATCCAGAGCATTGTCAAGTATATTATATATCGCTCTACCTAAAAGTTCTCCATCTGCCTTCAATCCAATATCATCCGGTATATAGGTTTTTATATCAACCTCTTTATTCTCTAATCTTTTGATTACCAAAGCTATTAAATCCTTCAGATTCACATCCTCTATCTCTGGTCTTAACGGCCCGGAAAGAGATAAAAGGTTCATAGAGAAATCATTTAAACGGCTGGTTTCCTCCAAAATACCCCTTTTGATTTCCTCATTTTCGACAAGTTTACCAAATCCGAAAATTGCACCGGTAGCATTCCTTATTTCATGGAGGACCTGAGTCACATTCTCACCCAAGTTAGAAAGGAAAAGCTTCTGTTTCAATTCTTTTTCTCTTTCCTGCACATTTTTCAGCTTCTCCCTATAGTCTTTCACCATTTCTCTTATAGTTCTCATTGTATAATCTATATTTTGACCTTTCTCTCCTGTAACTTCTCTAACTTTTTTAAAAGGATAAGAAAATACCCAGAAAATATAAAAACCAAGAGCAATAAACGAAAAATAGACTAAAATTTTTAAGAATAAAGAAACTCTAAAAACCCTTTTAAGCACACTAAGTTGCTCATCCGAAGATCTAACCAGCAAATAGCCATCCTTAACAGGAAACAAACCATATCTGTATCCCCAGAAGCTAAGTGTATCGGGAAACTCCTCGGGTATAAAACGCACCTTGTAGTCTGAAGAAACAACAAGATTTTTATTAGAATCAAACAACTCTACCCAACCAAGTGAATATTCCGCTAAAATAGGGTAAATCTTTTTAAAATCCAAATCGAACTTCTCCGTTTCACGGATCTCCCTTTTTATTTCAGCAGCGCCTAAAGTAATTCTGTTGTCGATTTCGTCAAAAAAGGCATTTCTAATTCCAAGTGAATAAGATGTTGTGGAAACATCCAGGCAAACAAACAATAAAAATAGTAAAAAGAAACTAATTGAAAGCTCACGCATTCAGTTTAAATTAAGTTCCCTCCCCCCAGGAGCTAAGATATTTCTTCTGTTCTTTTGTCAAAACATCGATTTCTATACCCATCGTTTTAAGCTTCAAACGGGCAATCTCGTGATCAATTTCCGACGGCAACGTGTAGACTTTCTTATCCATTTTAGGCGCTTCACGAGTTAAATAAACAGCCGCGTTTGCCTGGTTAGCAAAGCTCATATCCATTACTACTGCCGGATGCCCTTCGGCGCATGAGAGATTCACCAATCTCCCTCCACCAAGAAGGTTAATCCTGCGTCCACCTTTCAGTTTATATTGGGTTACATTTTCTCTTATTTCCTTCTTTGAATTACTTATTCTTTCAAGATCTTCAAGTTTAATTTCAACGTTAAAGTGACCGGAGTTGCCGATTATTACATTATCTTTCATCAACTGCATCTCCTTCTCTGTAATAATCCACTTATCTCCTGTCACGGTAATAAATACATCACCTATCTCTGCAGCTTTTCTCTTGGGCATAACATCATAGCCTTCCATAGCAGCTTCAAGAGCTCTAACAGGATCGGTTTCAACCACGATCACTCTTGCTCCCATACCGCTTGCCCTCTTCGCCACTCCCTTTCCACACCATCCAAAGCCAAAAACCACAAAATTACTACCGGAAATAAGATAATTTGTAGCCCGCAAGATACCATCAATTGTGGATTGCCCGGTACCGTAGCGATTATCAAACAAATACTTTGTCAATGAATCGTTTACAGCAATAACAGGATAACCGAGAACTCCATCTTTAGCCATCGCTCTTAGCCTTATCACACCTGTCGTCGTCTCTTCCGTACCCCCTATAACTTTATCCAATTCCGATTTATACTTGTTATGTAAAGTAGAAACGAGGTCCGCTCCATCGTCCATTGTAATATCGTGCCCGTTTTTAAGCGTCTCTTCTATATGATTATAATACATTTCTCTATCGGCTCCATGCCTTGCGAAAACCGGAATTCCAAATTCCTTTACTAATGCTGCGGCAACATCATCCTGCGTCGAAAGAGGATTGGAAGCACATAAAGTAACTTTCGCTCCTCCGGCTTTAAGCGCTAACATAAGATTTGCTGTCTCTGTCGTAACATGTAAACACGCAGAAATCGATATTTCACTGAGAGGCTTTTCTTTCTCGTATTTTTCTCCTATACTTCGTAGTACCGGCATAAAGCCCGAAGCCCATTCCATCCTTTTAACTCCCTTACCGGCTAAAGATTCATCGGCTATATCATAATTCATCAATTTATTTCTCCTTTCAACTCGGAAATCTTATCGGTCTCTTCCCACTTAAAACCCTTATTTTCTCTTCCAAAATGCCCGTAGCAGGCTGTATCAAGATACTGGGGCTTGAGTAAATCCAACTGCTCGATTATTTTTCTGGGACGAAAATCGAAAACTTTCCTGACGGCTTCCAAAATCTTTTCGTCAGTAACAATCCCCGTACCGAAAGAATCCATATATATAGAAACGGGTTCCTCCATACCAATTGCGTAAGCTATTTGTATTTCAACCTTATCGGCAAGTGATGCAGCAACAACATTCTTAGCCACATATCTAGCCATATAAGCAGCGGACCGGTCAACTTTAGTCGGGTCTTTACCGGAAAAACAACCTCCCCCATGCTTACCTAAACCTCCGTAAGTATCAACCATAATTTTTCTGCCGGTTACTCCCGTATCCGCCTGAGGTCCGCCTATAACGAATCTGCCCGTCGGGTTAACCAGATAATTAGTATTACCGTCCAGTAAATCTACCGGCACAGTTGGCTTGATAACTTCTTCAATAATATATTCTTTAAGTTCCTTCATTTCAATCTGAGGATCACACTGGGCAGAAATCAAAACAGTATCCACTCTTTTGGGAATTCCGTCAACATATTCAACTGATACTTGAGATTTCCCATCGGGACGTAAGAAATGGTCATCCTGCTCTTTTCTTTTATCTGCGAGTTTCTTGACTAACTTGTGTGCCAACATAATAGGCATAGGCATCAGTTCTTTCGTTTCTTTAGTAGCATATCCAAACATCATTCCCTGATCTCCGGCTCCACCTTTATCAACCCCAAGAGCAATATCTGAGGATTGTCCCTGAATCATAGTGACAATTCCACAAGTTTCGTAAGTAAAATGATACTCGGTTTTAACATATCCTATATCCTTAAGTAGCCCCCTGACCAAATCGGGAACATCTATATAAACCGAAGTGGCCATCTCTCCCGAAACCAAAACTATACCACGTGTTGTCAGAGTTTCTATTGCGGTTCTCACTCTCTCTTTATCCGGATCATTTTTATAAATCTCGTCTAAAACCGCATCGGAAACCTGATCACAGATTTTATCCGGATGTCCCTCGGTTACAGATTCACTTGTAATTATTCTTTTCACTTATCTTCTCTCCTTTCCCCAAATGAAGGAATTAGAACCAACTATAAACTTACCCTTTACATTTATAACCTCTGATTCATCACCAATAATTGAATCAAAAATATCCGAGTTCACAATTTTAACGGAATTACCGATGATAGAATTTCTAATACTTGATTTTTCTATTAATGAATTTTCTCCCACAGTAACGAAATGCCCAAGCTCCGTATTTTCTAACCGGGAAGAACTGCTAATATACGAATAATTATGTATCTTACTTTTAAAATCAATCCATTCTGGAGGATTCTTTAAGAGTCCGGCATTGGTTTGCAGTAAGGTGTCTATTTTGCCGCAGTCATACCATCCCCGTACAGAGAGTGTTTTTAGTTCAATATCTTCTTTTTCCAACATAAGCTTCAATGCATCCGTCAATTGATACTCATTTTGGGTTTTTATATCCTCTTCAATTAGAAAACTGAGATGCTTGTACAAAAAATCCCATTTTTTTATATAATAGAAACCAACTACAGCAAGATTGGAAGTGGGGTTTTCCGGTTTTTCCACCAAATCAATAATCCTATTATTCTCGACTTCAACAACGCCAAATCTCTGCGGTTCTTCGACTCTTTTTACTCCAATAAAATTATCTTTTCCTTCTTTAACGATATTCCAATCTAAATCAAATATCGTATCTCCTAGGTAAATCAAAACATCGCTTTCAGGCGAAACCACCATTCCGGCTTTCCAGACCGCATGACCCAAACCTTTTGCTTCTTCTTGTATGACCCATTTCACAGGCAAATCACTATAATGCTCTCCCACCCAGTCTCTTATTATATCCTCCTGGTAACCAACTACTAAAATTATTGCCGAAGGTGAAAGTTCCGAGACAGATTTAAATATCCAACCAAGGACGGAATCCCCCGCACATAGCAAAAGTGGCTTGGGCACACTAAAGGTCAGAGGTCTAAGTCGAGTTCCATAACCGGCAAGGGGAATAATAACCGTCATTCAGCAAGCCTTCTTTTTAACTCCTGAATTTTTTTAACCGGAAGAGGATCAACCTTGTAATTCCTTGCAAGGTAGAAAGAGAGGTAATCGCCTTTTTGTATCAGCGAAAAGATCTTGGCCAGTTGAGATTTACCCTCAGAATAAACATCCATAATTTCACCTGCAAATTCCTTAATTAACTCGGTGGTGATTTCGATTCTCTTTTTTATTTTTTCCTGCTCATCTCTATCTCTTAGAATAAAAATAAAAATTCTTTTAAGGATTTCCTTTGGATTTTCCCAACCTACTATTTCATTGTGGTTTAACTCCGAAAATACAGCAAAATGAGCAAGGGATTTTGAATTTTCATTAATCTGTGTACACCATCTCCTTGCAACCCCACTAAAATCATGAACCGAATAAATAAAAGGAAGTTTCTCCTTCAATCTGCCGCTAACTTCCTCGGCCCATACCTTTGCTGTTTCTATATTATCCGAAAGAACGCCTATAACCTCATCAATATCATCTTTCTTTATTTTGATTATACCCGATTTTCGTAAAACCTCCAAAATAGGAAAAAACAGATAAGCAATTGCCCCTCTTGGAGGATATCCCTTTGGAATTGATATAAGAGGTAAACTTTTCTCCTTGGCCCGGTCCCCTACCACGCCATTACTGCTAACACATAAAATTTTAGCCTTATTAGGGACCTGATTCATAAGAGACAAAGTTTCTTCCGTATTGCCCGAATAACTAACAATAATCACAAGGCTTTTACTATTGACAAAACCAGGCAAATTATAATCTCGGACAATAAAAAAAGGTATTTTAGAATACTTCGCCCCAATATTCTGAAGTAACTCACCTCCTATAGAAGACCCCCCCATACCCCCAATACAAACATTTTTTATGCCTTTAAACTCGAAATCAGCCGCAGAACCAAGCTCGACAGCCTCTTCGATTTGCTGAGGTAAATCATCAATAATTTCAATCATTTTCAACCTCCACAAGTATGTTTTTAAGAGAAGGAAATCTATTCAGCATCTCTCCTTTCAAGAATTCCCTCACTTCACTTGCCGATCGTTTTTTCTCCGCCTTTTCCAATAAATCCTTGCACTCCTTCAAACTTAACCCTCTTATTATGTTTTTAATCTGGGGGATAAAACTTGGAGGCAACGAAAGCTCATCCATTTCCATTCCTATAAGAATAGGTATTGCGACCACATCCGCAGCTATATCGCCACAAATCCCTACCCACTTATTTTTATGATGCGCTTTGCGTACCGTCATTCCCATAAGAATAATAACCGAAGGGTCAAGCTGGTCAAAAAGACTGGATATATTCTTATTCCCCCTATCAACTGCAAGGGTATACTGAGTTAAATCATTTGTTCCTATAGAAAAAAAGTCTACTACTTCAGAAAAGAAATCTGCCATTAAAGGAACGGAAGGGATCTCAACCATAGCTCCTATTTCGATATTTTCATCATAAGCTACACCATCTTTTTTTAACTGAATTTTAATATCTTCTACCATATCTTTAACCCTCATAATTTCTTCCAGTTGCGAAACCATCGGGATAAGAATCCTAACATTACCTTTAGCTGAAGCCTTTAACATCGCGCGCAGTTGATCTTTGAAAATTTTCTCGTTCGCAAGAGTAAAACGAACACCTCTCCATCCTAAAAAAGGATTCTCCTCCTGAACTTTCGTCTTAAAAACTTTATCTCCTCCAAGATCAAGAGTTCTCATTATAACATAATCAGGATAAGCACTTTCTGCAACTTTTAAATAGAAATCATACTGCTCTTTCTCATCGGGGACATCCTCAGAAGTAAGAAAAAGAAACTCGGTACGCAAAAGACCAACTCCTTTAGCCCCAAATTTCTTGATAAAAGGAAGCTCAATCGGCAATTCGATATTAGCGGAAATATCAACAGAATAGCCGTCAATAGTTGTAGCGGGAAGGTCTTTTTGTTTAAGAAACCTTTTCTGAATTGCGTTTGTTTCTTCTTTCTTTCGTTCAAACCTTCTTTTGGTATCCTCATCAGGATTAATAACTATAACTCCGCTAATACCATCAACTATTACCTCGTCTCCGGACTCTATCTCTTCAGTAACCCCATTCGCACCGACAACAGCTGAAATATTCAATGCTTCTGCCAGAATAGCAAAATGAGAAGTCCTTCCTCCTTTCTCAGCTATTAAACCTCCAACGCCTGCTTTGCTCATTTGCAGAACAGTAGAAGCGGTAAAAGTCTCTGCTATCATAACATCACCATAACTTCCTAATGCGTTATCCGTTTCTTCTTCCCTCAAATTTTTCAACAATCTTTCAACAATATCTTTTACATCCAGATAGCGTTCTGATATATAACTATTCGGAATATCACGAAAGTCCTTTTCTAGACTTTCCGAAAAATTAACTATGGCTTTTTCTGCCGATTCTTTTCCGGTCCTGATTCTTTTTTCAACTGAATTTAAGAAAAGGGGATCCTGCAAGAAAAGCATCTGGACATCTATTAACTTCGCACTTACCGGATCGCTCGCTTTCTTTAATTCAACTCTAAGGTTTCGGAGTTGCTTTAAAGCCATATTACGAGCCTTCTCGAAAAGCGCTAACTCCTCCGTAATATCCTTTTTTTCTACCATGGAAGAAAGCACTATCTGTTTAGGCGAATACACGAAACTCTTACCTATAGCAATAGATGGGGAAGCAGGAGTCCCTCTAAATATCTTATTCTTCATCGAATTTCCTTATTTCTATTAACTCAAGTAAAGCTTCTACTGCTTTTTTCTCATCCTTACCATCAGCTATAATTGTTATCTTATCACCCTGTTCAGAAGCTAACATTAGAACGCCCATAATACTTTTAGCATTAACTTTGACATTGTTTTTCTCCAATTCTATTCTAGAGTCAAAAGCGGAAGCAAGCTTGAC
>CAYRCN010000082.1:0-7599 GCA_964422805.1 uncultured bacterium
TGACATTGTTTTTCTCCAATTCTATTCTAGAGTCAAAAGCGGAAGCAAGCTTGACTATCATCGAGGCAGGTCTCGCATGAATACCTAAAGAATTAATAATTTCCGCATCTTTCTTTAACATTTTTAAGCTTTTAACAAAGATGCGACAAAAGAGAAATAATTGTATCCTTTAGTTCCTTTCTCGATACAATCATATCAATAAGACCGTGCTCCAAGAGAAACTCTGCTCTCTGGAAACCATCAGGCAATTCTTTTTTAATTGTTTGTTTTATTACCCTGGGACCCGCAAACCCAATAAGCGCACCTGGCTCGGCAATTAAAATGTCTCCCAACGAGGCATAAGAAGCAAGAACTCCTGCAGTGGTAGGATTAGTAAGAACAGAAACATAAGGCGTTTTTAATTTATTTAGAGCAGTAGCAGTTTTCGCCATCTGCATCAAAGAAAGAATGCCTTCTTGCATCCTAGCTCCCCCGGAAGCATTGACTGTTAAGAGAGGCAAGCTCCGCTCGCTCGCTCTTTCAATAGCCCTCCTAACTCTCTCTCCCACAACAGATCCCATAGAACCACCTATAAAAGAAAAATCCATAATTGCCACCTCAACATCCCTGCTATCAATTTTGGCTTCTCCCGTTATTACCGCTTCACTTAAAGAACTCTCTCTTCTTGCCGCTTCAATTTTTTTTACATAACCCTTAAATTGCAAGGGATCTGCAGTCTGTATGTTCTCATCAAAAGACGTAAAAGAGCCCTCATCAAGCAGTAGTTTTTTATAAAAAGCGCTGTTAACTCTAAAATGGAAGTTACACTTAGAACACACCATAAGATTCTTCTCGACCTCCTTCTTATAGAGTATCTCCTCGCAGGAAGTACACTTTATCCATAAGCCGTCAGGAATCTCTTTCTTTGCGCTTTCTTTTCCTATTTTTTTTCTAATTTGAAACCATTTCATAATTATATCTCAAAAAATTACATGCCGGAGGTCGGACTTGAACCGACACGGAGAAAATTCTCCACCGGATTTTAAGTCCGATGCGTCTACCGATTCCGCCACTCCGGCTAACCCTGTAATTTTACCTTCTAAAATAAATATGTCAAGACCTCTTCGGCGTTGTCTTAAGCTCCTTCCGTCTTCTTTTTTATTTCTTTCCTTATTTTAAGAAGATCTTCTTTTATATCTTTAACATGTGGAGCATCTTCTTCAACCTTAATATTCAGCGCCATGTTGGCGGCAGCCAATGCTTCCTCAAGCTTTTCAAGTTCAAAAAATATTTTTGCCTTATAGTAGTAAGCTTCGAACCTTGAATAATCGTTATTTGCAGAAATTCTAATAATTTTATCTGTTATTTCTAGAGATTTCTGGTATTCTTTTTTTCCATAATAAGCTTTCAGAAGCGGCCAGGTAAAAGTCCTTGAATCCGGAAACTTACTTAATAGAGGCTCAAGAAATGATATGGCTTCATCATAATCCTCCTCACGAATACATATGTTAGCATAAGCCAATGTCGAATATAAAGAAACGAACCTTGCACCCTTAATAGCCTTTCTAATCATTGCGAGTCCTTTATCTTTATCCTTTCCCATAAACGGTAAATGACCCTTCATATATTCCCATCCTCCTAAACCCAAATAAATATCAGCTAAAGTAGAGTCAAGGTCTCTGGCCTTTTCCAGATAATAAATTGCCGGATTAATCATAACAAATGTACCTAAGTAATCTTCTTTCATAACATAATAGAAAATCTTCAGCGTATAGCTTCCACCAATAAAAAAATAGCCCCATGGATCATCAGGATACTCTTTCGTCCACTTTTTTCCCTTGGTAATAGCTGAATCCGCGTATGAGAATATTCTATCCTTGTACAAATTATCTCCAAGATCGACCCACATCATTTCATACAATGAGGATAATAAGAAATATGCAACAGGATTATCGGGCTCTTTCTTTTTTACAACTTCCAAGATGGACTCCGCACGCGAAAAGTCCTCCATATAAGAGCAATTAATGGCTTCATTTAACAGCGAATCAGTTTCAGGCGAAAAAATAGAAATTAATAAAAATAATATTATCATATTCAAAAATCCATCTCTTTGCCGCTGAACATGGACGGATAATCTATATTGAATTTTCTTTTGTAATAACCCTTTTGAACTCCTAAAACCGCTGCAAAAAGTGGAATTATTATTGGAGATATAAAGAAAACAATAATAGCAAGTATTCCCGGAATAGCTCTGAAAGAAAACAAAATTGTCTTCTTTGTCTGCTTAATATAAGCTATCAGAAATATCGGAAACGCGATTCCCGCTCCTATAAGGCATATGTATCCTCTTTTTCCCATCAAATAAGATACAACTATGGCAACTAAGTCAAGAATGATACCAAGCAAAAGCGTGTTTTTCTTACCTAAAAAAACCCCGGTCGTAACTTTACCTTCTTCCCTATCACCCTCTATATCGGGAATGGTCGTATTTACGAATACAGCAGCCACCGCGAAAAAATAGGGAATTGCAGTAATAAACATCGATTTAGAAGGCTCGGAGACGACAGCAAGCCAACCAACTATAAAAGCAAGAACTCCGTATCCGCAAGAGTTCCAAAGAATATCTAAAAAAGGTTTCCCTTTTGTTTCTATCGGAGGAAGAGAATAAGTAACGCCCATAAAAAGAGAAACCAAAAAAGCAATAAAAATATTTATCCCAAGGATGAAGGCCCCGGAAACAGCTATAACGAAAAGGGCAGCCATTTCTATGTACGCATTTTTAAGAGGTATAAGATCATCAGAAAGCAGGAACAATTTCTTGTTCTTCTTATCTGATTCTCTATCAATAATCTGGTTAAAAATATAAACACCCCCCATAAGCATGGTATATAAGATAAAAGCACTAATCGACCCAAATGAAATCTCTCCTTCTGCGTGATGAGCTCCGAGAAGAAAAAAGATCCATAAAGGGAGAAATAAAGTGGGACGAAGCAGCATAAAATAATCCATCAGGAGAGATTATAAATCATAAGAACTAAAAGTCAAGGCAATTTAATCCTAGCTTTGCTTGAAGCTATTATCTCTCTTTTCTATTAAAGGGTTAACTTATAGTAATTGAAACCCTGCGTTTCCTCTACTTTTTATTTAACTATAACCTTTAATGTGTAAGTCCCGGGATCGCGAGATTCCCCCACCGTATTTACAGAAAATCTATAAGGTTCAGTAGCGTCTCTCTCCGACTCGCCAACTATTGTCTCTTCTTCTCCTTTTACGCCACTATTACACTCCGAGTCGCTTTCCCATTCCCAGAGCCTAATGTCAAAACCACTGCACGGAATTGCCTGTACAGTCACGGGCTGCCCGGGTTCAAGATCGATTTTATAATTATCGGTTTGGTCGCCATAACCCAGATGACAATCCGCATATGTCCCCGGCTCTAATTTTACAACATTTTCCTCTCCGGCTCCGGCATCCCCGTCAGAATTACCATCATTTTGAGGAGTCATATTAACCTCAAAATCATAATCCCCTGCGCCGCTTACGGCACCAATCATTATATCTATTCGGCTTATATCACTTCTGTCAATGTCTGAGCCGATACAGAGATTTTCCTCTTCGCCTTTTAAACCATCATTTGCCATGAATTCCGCGCACATTACCGCAATATCAACACCACTGCTCGGTGTTACTTTTATACATACTACATCACCTGAGTTGTACCTAACGGTGTATGCATCTCCGTCATCACTTTCATCCACTGTACCGCTATATTTAGTTCCCGGTTCAATTCGGTAAGGACTTGCCATATCTGCCGGAACATCGATGCCGCTACCCGCATCGTTTTGTTCACCCATTTCTTCTGCCACTTCCGGGGACGGTTCGGCAGATTCCGAAACTTGTTCTTCACTAGCTGCCTTTTCCTCTGAACCGCCTTTACCACCACACCCGCTGATTAATATAGCAACAACCATCAATAAAAAGATGAGCATCAACGGATTTCTAGAGTTAAATCTTGACATAATACTATACCTCCTTTTTTAAATTTGTTAACCTTCTATAAATATTACCTTTTTTCTTGAATTTTTCAAGTGGTGTAGTAAGTAGCGACAAACAAGATTTTAGCCTTGACAATAATTGAATTTCTCCTTAGAATATTGCCAATCAAAGAAGATAAAAGAGATAACAGCTTTTATTTCTTTCACAAACAGGTAAAAGCTCTATTTTAGTTTAACAATTCAATCAAAGGGGGTATTTGTTATGAAGGCAAAAATCGCAATAATCGTTATAGTACTTTTAGTCGCCATAGTAGCCGTTTTGCTTGTTACAGATGTAATTGTCATCACAAAACCTGGCGAAGAAACCGAAGAACCGGTCATTCCGGAAGAAAAACCCGGAGAAGTAGAATCACTCAAGGAAGAGGAATTGCCGGCAGAATCCGTTTCCGGCGAGTTAGGGCTTTCCAACATTGTATTTTGTTCAGAAAGACCCAAAGGATACATGGACTATAAAGAGCAGCCAGAAGCAACATTTAAACCGGGTGACGTTGTCTGGATATACTTTAATTTAGACGGCGTAAAATATAATGTAAACCCGGATAAAACAAAAGAAATCTGGATCAAATTACATCTCATGTTGAAATCACCCGAAGGCGCTATTCTGCTGGACGAAGATTTATACAATGAACACAAAAACTTTGGGGTAGAGTATAATTTAGAGGAGTTATTTTTAAGGGTTAATATAAACACAACAGAAGAACTCGCCGAAGGTAAGTATATCGCCGAAGCGACTCTGAGAGACGAACTTGCCGACAAAGAAGCTCCTGCCTCAACGAGTTTCTGGCTGAAGAAATAACTTTATCACAGATAACACAGAGAAAGAAAGAATTCAGACCCCAAAAAACTTTTTTTAGTACAAAGTTTTTTATACTTTTTTTAGCCAAGAGCCAAAAGCAAACAGCTAACAGCTAGTGATAATGGGTATCCTGTGGTTAAAAATTTAATTAGTCTGTTATTACTGGGTTTCCGAGTATTATTACTTTATTGCTATCTTTGCAGCTTTATATAGATCGGATATGGACCGACTTCAATCTCTATTTGATTATTGTAAGTTTCCAGTGTAACTGAATGACCAAGCATATCTATTATCTGATAAGTTCCGTTTTCAACAGATATAGTTGCATTAAAAGGACCTGATACATTCCACGCCACAATCACAGGGTCGTAATCCGAATCATCGGCATCGGGATTAAAACGATAAGCATAGTATCCTGCCGTACCGTCATTTATCGCACCTATGAGCTTTGGTTTTGGCATTATTCTAATCATATTTTGTACGGCGTAAGCCGATTCATACCATTCTCTTGTATCATAGACGAAAAAACCTGTGTTGGTGCCGTCCGCGTCAACCATAAACATAACGTGTACTGTTTCCACACCCAACCTTAACGCTGTTAAATACAAACGCACAACATAAGCTGCCTGGAAACGCTCCGTTAAACCTTCATCCCGCTCAAAAACACCATTCAGACGATTGTAGCCAACCTCGGTAAACCAGACCGGCTTTTCTTCGTTTCCGCAGTTCGCCATGATTTGCCTATACAAATTATGACTATTTGCTACCGAGTAATGGTACGAACCTATACCGACAGGGTAAACCTCAGCATCGGGTGGGCAGTAATGTGTGTAGGGATGATCGGACAAAATGTCATAACAAACAGAAGGATCTTCTCCGATATCTTCGATCGCCTTATGAACGAGGCCTATGAACCCGGAATCGGAATTAAGCGGATCCGGACCCCAGTATATATCATCTGCACTGCCCCCACAGGCGGACAGCCCTACCACCTTAATACTATCTCCCCAGTTACTTTTTATATGATTATAACTTGCTGAGAGTAATTTTGCATACAGTTTGGCTTTTTGTGTCAATGACGGCGGATTATCAAGATAAGCTCCGTAAAGATAATGCAAATTCGGTTCATTCCAGATCTCCACATATTTAATCGGTTTATAAGGTTCCTCAGGATTATCACCAAAAAATGAACCGCCGGGGCCGTATCGGGAGAGAATCGTATCCATATAAAAAATATAATCATCTATAAAGGCTTCATCTTGAGATTCATCCTCCCAATCCAGACCGTAGTAGCTTCGCACTTTTGTTCTTCCACCGGAAACAGTTAACATTATATCCATATCTATACTATTTAAAGCCGAAATAGCTGCATCGTTAAACTCAGTAAGATGAGCGCCGGCTCTGATGCTACCCCACCCTACCTCTGATACTTCATCCTGCCAGTGAGCATAATCCGAAAAATATGTGTACCATGCGTATAAACCGTAAACGGATACATCAGGAACAGGAGCATTAATTATATCTTCGATATCCGGAAAGTTCTGCGTCTCATCTATACTAATCCTTTCAGGGTAGAAAGGGATCGTTTCCGGCTGCTCGATGAGGATTTTATCGATGCCCATAACGCCGAACAGGAAACTATTGATAACAACAAATTTCAAACTTTGCTCGTTATTTATATCGAGAAAATAAACACCGGAGAGCAGGCTTTCTCCGGAAATAGTAACTTCCGAATCATTGAAATTTCTTATACGCCTTCCGCAAATATCTATAACTCCGACTGCCATTTCCTCGTCGCTTTCCAAAATTAACCTACCCGTCTCTTCAATTATGTTTAGGTAGCAAAAAGCCTTTTCGCCTCTCAAAAATAAGAAAGAGAACAATATAATAGTAAAACTTTTAAGTAAATTGAAAGCTCTCATTAATGCTCCTTTTTATTTAATATAATAAGAAACATGCTAGAATGTCAAGGGCTGCAGATACTTCGCATCAGTTAATCAGTAGAGTAGTTAAATTGGAAATTAGTTAAAAAAACTACAATACTATATGGCCCGGATTAAAAAAAACCTGACAACTCAACCATTCAACGACTTAACTATTTAACTTTATTCGCCTGTAAGGCGAATAATTTGCCGGAGGAGGGATTTGAACCCACAAGTCCTTTAAGGGACAACGGATTTTGAGTCCGCCGCGTCTGCCAGTTCCGCCACTCCGGCTTCCTTGAAAATATATGAAACGAAACACATAAGTCAAGAGGTTCGTACGACCTATATAACTGCCACTAGTCTCTGGTCAGTAGTCAAATAACAAGAAATTAGAGTCTCTACATGCTATAAAAATAAGCTCTTAGCTTCTGGCTTTTAGCTATTAGCTAAAAAACAAAATAAACTAAAAACTCTGTGGTCTCCGTGTGTTTGTTTTCCTCTGTGTCCTCTGTGGTTAAAAAATGGTGGGTGGGGAGGCTTGACATGTTTGATTATAAGATTAAAATTTAAGAAGAATGAAAGGCGAATTAAAGGATAAAGAGGCTATATCTTTAATATCTCATGAAATCAAAAATTCCATTGCCGGACTCAGAACCGGGATAAAAATGCTGCGAGACATGGGAAGTGGCGACGTAAAAGAAATCAGCAATACACTCTTTGAAGAATTAAAATATCTACAGGACATAACATTCGATGTCTTAAGTTTATCAGGAGCTCTTGATTTAAAACTAGAAAAGGTTAATATTAAGAAGCTAAGCAAAGAGAGCGCAGAAATAGTAACCGG